>JAUMBJ010000105.1:0-5374 GCA_032115755.1 Saprospiraceae bacterium | reverse complement strand
TTTTGCCACTTCACTCAACCAGCTCACACTTTGGATTACCTCAGCCCTGTATGGCGGATACGCTGCGGCAAATGCCTTGAAATGGATCTGGTGGCGATTCAATGGTTATGGGTATTTCTACGGTATGCTGGCTGGACTTGTTGCTTCAACTGTAAAATTGTTCTTTTTTCCAGAATACGTTGATATTTTTGTGTTCCCCATCATTCTGGCAATTTCTTTTGCCGGATGTATTCTTGGAACCCTCCTCCATCCTGTGGAAGATATGGAAGCTGTGAAGACCTTTTATCGGCAGACCATACCTTGGGGGTTCTGGGGGCCAGTTCAGAGAGCAGTTATGGCAGAAGATAATGATTTTCAACCGAATAAAGACTTTGGACGAGATACTGCCAATATCGCAGTAGGTATTGTATGGCAAATGGCCCAGGTCGTTATCCCTATATATTTTATGATCAAAGACAATGCACAGGCAGTAATATGGTGTGGCGTTTTGATACTAACTTCTGCCTGGCTGAAATATATGTGGTGGAATCCACTAAAGAAATTAGATAAGTAGAATAATGATGAAAATAACAGGAACTTTCATAGATGAAATCAGCCATGATATACCCCATCAGAATTGGGGGCCTAAAGAATGGGAAAATGACTTCCGCCATATGAAGGAATTGGGAATAGATACTGTGATTCTGATCAGGGGAGGGTACCGTCGATTTCTGGCATGGCCTTCAGAATATCTCATAAAACATCATGGTTGCTATCGTCCTTCACAAGATCTGGTAGAATTGTTTCTATCTCTTGCAGATAAGTTTGGTATGACATTCTATTTTGGGGTATATGATAGCGGCAAATATTGGGATACAGGTGACATGTCACATGAAATTGATGTCAACAGACATGTCATTGACGAAGTCTGGTCGCATTATGGACATCACAAATCTTTTGGGGGATGGTATCTAAGTATGGAAATAAGTCGAAAAACAAAAGGAGCGATAGAATCTTTCAGCACATTGGGCAAGCAATGCAAAGCGGTGAGCAACGGATTGCCAACACTTATTTCGCCTTGGATTGATGGTAAAAAAGCTGTGATGGCAGCGCAAACTTCCCTATTTAAGGATGACGTAGTGTCTGTAAGGGAACACGAGACGGAATGGACGGAAATATTTTCTGGAATCTATGATGTCGTAGATGCTGTAGCTTTTCAGGATGGGCATATTGATTATCATGAGCTAGATGATTTTTTTACAGTAAATAAAGCGATGGCGGATAAATTTGGGATACAATGCTGGACAAATGCCGAATCTTTTGACCGCGATATGCCAATTAAGTTTTTGCCCATCAAATTTGATAAGCTTCGCATGAAACTGGAAGCAGCAGCTAGGGCAGGTTATGAAAAGGCAATAACTTTCGAATTTTCGCACTTTATGAGTCCACAATCATCCTATCTGCAGGCAGGACATTTAAATAAAAGATACAGAGATTGGATAAATATTTGACATCATTGCTGCTGATAAAAAGCCTTTTAATGGATTGATGAACCTACTTTTAGTAAAAATGACAAGGTGAAATGGGGTTATTGATTTCCTTTATTGTAAATAAAATCTTGTATGAGTTCACTATTATTCAATGCCATAAGTAATTTATATATTGTTTTGCTTGTTGGAATAACTATGCGTCCTGAAGTACATGATGCTTACTTAGAGACGCAACTTCGACATGGGGGTATAACAAATTGCCGGTTTTACCTTTCAGATTATTTGCCGCTCGATATCTCGTGTTTTAAAAAAAGGAAAGTTGCAATTGATTCAAATATAATATCAAATATATATAATAAATTGATAGCGGATTCCTTAAGTGCACTTCCATTGGATTTACAAGTATATGATTATTCCGGAGAAAAATTAACTATTGATTTTTCCACCTCTGGAAATGATTATATTGCATTGACCCATAATATGGGACCGAATCAGCTTTATGCATTGAAATTTACGTTTCCCGATAGTATACAGCCAATTAATATTTATCCCGATCCATCAATGTATAGAGACTATTCCAATGGTGTAGAATACGCTATAAAATATGACAGCAATATTATTTCCAGGTATACCATAACTATTGGCAATGAAAACGATTCAGATTTCGAACCCAATGTAGTGCGTGGCGTATGGGTAACTAATGTGGCGAGTGATGTGCTGCTTTCAAAATCTGGTATTCAAGAATGTGTCCAATTATGTGCTGATCTGGGTATCAATACGATTTTTATGGTGACTTACAATAACGGGTATACCATGTACCGCAGTGACGTCATGAAATCATATTTTGGTCAGGAAATAGATACGGTTTATGGTAACAGGGATCCACTGGCGGAGATGATTGCCGAGGCAAAACTCTATGATATTAAAGTCGTAGCTTGGTTTGAGTATGGTTTTGCATCAGTATACAACGATTCTATAGGGGGGAGAATTCTTAAAAGATATCCATCGTGGGCATCTATAGATTTTGAAGGTAAGCTAACAGAGAAAAATAAATTTTACTGGCTTGATCCATATAATATTGAAGTCCAGCAGTTTATTCGAAAGCTAATGACAGAAGTTGTCATAAAATATCCGGAAATTGCTGGTGTACAGGGGGATGACAGGCTTCCGGCATTACCCTCCAACGGAGGGTATAATCCTGCTACAGTAACAAGGTATCAAAAAGAAACCGGAAGAACACCTTCGCTCAATCACCTGGAAACATCATGGTTGCAATGGCGTGCAGATAAACTGACTGATTTTGGCACCTACATATACAGACATGTAAAGAGTATTGGTAGCCATTATATGATGTCCTTGTCTCCTTCCCCATACAGCTGGTCGCTTGAAAATTATCTTCAAGACTGGCCTGCCTGGTTAAGAAAAGGGCAGGTAGATCATATACATCCACAATTGTACCGTTATAGTTTTGAAGCCTATAAAACCGCATTTGACTTAAATATAAAATTGTTGGATAATGTCCCTAAGGGTAATCTTGTATTCAGTCCTGGCGTACTGCTGGGAGATGGAAGCGGAGATGGTATTACGCCTCAAATATTGGATCAGATCCTAGCTTACAACAGGAGTCAGGGTATTCAAGGTGAGACTTTTTTCTATTATGAACGCATTAGAAAGAATATGGGATTTCAGCAAACCATTAAGAAATATAATTAATCAATGTGTCAGCTGTTCGAGTGTTTTCCAGCACTGATAAAGTCCCCGGGGTACGTGGTAACATCCTTTCCATTTTCCTCCTTTCAAAGGCAGTAAAAGTTCCCCTCTTCTGTTAAGATAACCAAACCATTCGCCATATTCAGGGTCAGAAAAATGTTTCCACGTGTAATCATGTACTTTTTCAAACCATTCCCAAAGACGCGTGTCACCGGTGAGGCGGTAACCTTTTAGCAGGGCGATAAGTGTTTCTATATGGACCCACCATAATTTTTGGTCCCATTCCAGTTGCTGGGGCGGTTTTCCCTTGATATCCATAAAATAATAAATTCCTCCAAACTCCTTGTCCCAGGCATATTCGAGCGTATGTATAACCTGATCACAGGTACGTTGAATAAGGGACTGATCGCCCCACTTTTCGGCAATATCCATAATAAACCACATAGCTTCAATGGCGTGACCCGGATTGAGCAGCCGCCCTTCAAAACAATCCGAGAAGGAACCATCAAGAGTGACATTTTCCAGAATAAGTCCTGATTTATTATCATAAAAAACTTCCATAACATCATGGACGCATGCCTCAGAGAGGCTATTGACCAATTGATTATCCAGTAAATGCTCGATTTCGAGTGCCAGATTACAAAGTATCATGGGCAGTGCAAAATTTTTCAATGGTCTTGTCCCTGGAAAAGCTTTATTCCAGCGCCCTTTTGGGTTGTCTTGTCGGAGTAGAATTTGTTCAAAGGTAGACAAGGCTGTATCTGCATACAGCGCATTACCTGTGGCCTTATACAATTGACCAAAAGCCTGAGTAGCAAAGCAGTCTGAAAAAATATTATATGGTTGTATCAATGGTTTTCCTTCTCGAGTCAGGGAAAAGTACCACTCGCCATTTTCAGATCTGCCGTGTTTAAGTAAGAAAGAAGCTCCCTGATTTGCCATATCCAGCCATTCCTGTTTCTTATCGACTTTATTGTAAAGCATCGAAAAAAGCCAGACTTCTCGTCCCTGAAGCCATACAAATTTATCCGTATCAAAAACGCTTCCATCGCGTTCAAGACAGGTAAAATAACCTCCATAGGTTTTGTCGGGAGAGTGTTTTATCCAAAAAGGGATTACATTTTCTAGTAATTCTTTTTTGTATAAATCTGCCAGTACTTTCGTTTGATTTGGATTCATTTTACTTGGTTAAAATGTGTTAGCATGATTTCAAGAGGAATAAAATTTTTATGTAAGATTAGTTTGTTTCGATATACCAAATATTGTTTCATAGACAAATATCTTTTTTTCTTAACGCGGTTCGTGAGCAAGGGCTAATTTCCGCAAATTAATTTATCTGAACAAAATTTTATAATGAAGAAGCTTTTTTAGAAAACCCGTAATTTAATCATAGTGCATTAATTTGGCCATTTACACGGAAAAACAGTAAATTGAGGCAAAAATACCGGTCATTTTTAGCCTTTTTATCTTTTATGTCAACGAAATGTACTTTTATATCTTCGATTTTTATTTTTGTAACCATCTTTTCTATTGCCGCTCAAAAAAGTAGTTTAGAATATATAAATCCACTAATAGGTACCGGCGGACATGGACATACCTTTCCTGGAGTAACTGTACCCTTTGGCCTGGTGCAATTATCTCCAGACACTGATGACACGGGATGGGACTGGTGCAGTGGATATCATTATCAGGATACCTCAATTATGGGCTTTAGTCATACGCATCTATCCGGAACGGGTATTTCTGATCTGGCCGATATACTTATTATGCCATATGTAGGTAAAATTCAGTTGCATCCTGGCGATAAGCAAGGGACTGGCGAAGGTTATCGCTCCAATTTTTCCCATGCCGAGGAAGTTTCAGAGCCTGGATATTATGCAGTTAGACTTAAGAAACATAATATCTTGGCAGAATTGACAGCAGCTCATCATATCGGCATGCACCAGTATACTTTTCCGGATACTGATTCTGCCAGAGTTATAATTGATTTGCTGCATGGCCTGGACAGGCACCGGTCCTGGTTAACAGAACGTGTTCTGGAATCCTCTCTTCAATTAATCGACTCTTGCACGATAAGTGGATACAGGATTTCGTCCGGCTGGGCTAATGTACAACCAGTATATTTTCAAATTCGATTTTCCAAACCATTCAGGGAATATGGCATGGCGCTGCATGATGTTTTCAGGCCGGGGGCC
>JAUMBJ010000104.1:0-3922 GCA_032115755.1 Saprospiraceae bacterium | reverse complement strand
ACCGTGCTACCTCGATACCCTTCAATTTGATGACCACTCAATTATCAATCACAAAGACGTGCAATGGGAATGGTCTATAATTCCCACACCAGCCTTTATTTCAGATAAAACAGCAAGAAACCCCAAAGTAATTTTGGGTAATCCTGGCATTTATGATGTGACCATGACAGTTTTTACTCCACAAGGAAAATTTGTAAAGCACATGCCGAAAATGGTTGAAGCCAGAAAATGTCCTTCCATTCTGGATTGCTCAAACCCCGATAATATACCAAAAAAAGACTGGTCTCTCGTTTATGCAAGCAGCGAAGAAAAAAATTATCCAGGCTCTGCTATTATGAGCTTTGATAATGACGAAAATACCATCTGGCATAGCCGCTGGAGTACTGGAAGTGATCCCTATCCACATCAGATCCAGATTGGAATGGGAAACAATTATCAATTGTTTGAATTCACGTATCAAACCAGACTTCAGGGAGAAAATGGGAGAATAAAAAGTTACGAGTTATATGTTTCACAAGATTCACTCTCATGGGGCGAACCAGTAATTTCAGGCGACTTTATCAATACATCCGCTCCTCAGACTATAAAACTTCCTGCAGAAACATCAGGTAAGTACTTTATGTTATTGGCGCTATCAGAAGTAAATGGTAACACTTGGGCATCTGCCGCAGAATTCTATTTTAAAGGCTGCATTGAGGGCATAAATAAAACTTATGGTTATGTAACCGAAACTACAAAAGCATACCCTGTTCCCGCATCTCATGAAGTCAGCATCGAGATGAATACGGAAGGTTTGTCACATACAGATTTATATAATCAGCTAGGGCAAAAAATACCAGTTACATACAGCTCCATAGAATCAGGGAAAATTGTATTAAAAGTTGACCATTTGCCAGATGGAGTGTATTTCTGTTTGATTAGGACCCATTCTGGTCAATCCTACAAAGTGGAATTTGTTAAAAATTAACAATTTGCCTTAACCATTCGCAGTTTTTCTGAAACATCCCATATGGCTATACCCCCGCAAACTGCAACATTGAGTGAGTGTTTTGTACCATATTGGGGAATTTCTAAACACATGTCTAATAGTGGTAAAATTTCATCAGATAGTCCTTGAACTTCATTCCCAAATACAAGAGCATATTTTAAAAAATCCTTGGGTATAAAATGATTTATGGAAATAGAAACATTTGTTTGTTCTAATCCTAATATAGTATAGCCCTCTTGCTTTAATGATTTTATACACGAAACGGTATCTTCAGCATATGTCCAAGAGACCGACTCAGTTGAACCGATAGCAGTTTTCAAGATCTCCCTATTGGGAGGACATGATGTAATACCGCAAAGAAATAGCTGATCAATGGCAAATGCATCACAGGTTCTAAAAAAAGATCCTACATTGAGTGCAGAACGAACATTATCGAGCACAACACAAATTCCTACTTTTTCAAGTGCTTTAAAATCATCAGGCTTTAACCTATTCAATTCCTCCAAAACCAGTTTGCGCATAATCTATTTCTGTCTGCTAACAAGCGCTGCTTTAATAAAATGAACAAAAAGCGGATGTGGATTTTCCACTGTGCTTTTTAGTTCTGGATGAAACTGAACACCGATGAAAAAAGGATGGTTTTTAATTTCCACCATTTCAACAAGTCCATTATCGGGATTTACACCCGAAGGTATCATCCCCGCATCTTGTATTTTTTCCACATATGCATTATTAAATTCATATCTGTGTCTGTGTCGTTCACTGATATCTGTTTTCCCATATATCCTATGAGCCAATGTGCCTTTTTGGATCCTACATTTATAGGCACCCAGACGCATAGTTCCACCCTTGGCAGTAATATTCTTTTGCGACGTCATCAAATCAATAATAGGATTCTTCGTATCTGGATTTACTTCTACAGATGCAGCATCTGCAATATTTAATACATTTTGCGCATACTCTACAACGGCACATTGCATACCAAGACATATTCCAAAAAATGGAATCTTACTTTCCCTTACAAATTTAATGGCTTCAAGCTTCCCCTGTATACCCCTTGCCCCAAAACCCGGAGCAATCAATACACCGTCTATATTTTTTAATTTTTCCTTTACGTTGTCTGCATTTATGAGTTCTGAATGCAATGGAATGACATTTACTTTACACTCATTTACAGCTCCTGCATGGATAAAGGACTCATAAATAGATTTATATGCATCTCTTAACTCATTGTATTTGCCAACAAGAGCAATATTGACCTCCCGTGTTGGATTTTTTAATTTCCCAAGGAAATCTTTCCAGTGTGAAAGTTCTGGATCATGAGGTGATTTAATGTTTAACTTTTTAAGTACGATCTTATCGAGCTTTTCTTTGAGCATCAGCAAAGGTACGTCATAAATGGTATCGGCATCTATGGCTTCAATAACTGAAGATTCATCCACATTACAAAACAAAGCAAGTTTCTGTCTAATCTCCTTGGGTAATGGATATTCCGTTCTGCATGCAAGGATATCAGGTTGTATACCGGCCTGTAACAATTCCTTGACAGAATGTTGCGTAGGCTTTGTTTTTAATTCTTTAGCCGCTTTGAGGTAAGGAATCAGCGTAAGGTGAATGACAATACAATTGTCCTTACCTGCCTCCCACCGAAATTGTCTTAGCGCTTCCAAATAAGGAAGAGACTCTATATCACCTACCGTTCCACCAATTTCCGTGATAATGACATCAAACTCACCATGTTGCTCAAGTAACGTAATGTGTCTTTTTATTTCATCTGTGATATGCGGTATTACCTGGACTGTTTTACCAAGATAGTCCCCCGCCCTTTCCTTATTAATAACAGTTTGATATATCCTTCCTGTTGTGATATTGTTAGCTTGAGTTGTAGTTTTATTTAAGAATCTTTCATAATGGCCAAGGTCAAGGTCTGTTTCTGCACCATCTTCTGTTACATAACATTCGCCATGCTCATAGGGATTGAGCGTACCGGGATCAACATTAATGTAAGGATCAAATTTCTGTATTGTAACTTGCAACCCCCTGCTTTGAAGGAGTTTGGCAAGTGAGGCTGCTATAATGCCTTTTCCTAATGAGGATGTAACACCGCCCGTAACAAAAATATATTTCGCCATAAATTAAATAGCTTTAATTGAAAAATCTATTACGGATAACAAAGGTAGTGATTATTAACCATAACCCAATAGCCATTTATGAAAATTAGTGTAGACTAAAATCAAGGCCTATTAATAATGAAAATTTTGAATGTTAATGATCAAAATATTGTAACTTTGCGTAAATTTTTTTAATTCAAAAATGTGATCCGTTTATGGCAGAGGTATTAGAAAAATCATCCAAGTCTTCCAAAAAGGCAGCTTCAAAGTACGACAAGCAAACATATTTGACATGGTTCGAAACGATGTACCGTGTAAGAAAATTTGAAGAACGTACATTATTTGCCTATTCTCAGCAAAAAATACGAGGCTTTTGTCATGTATACATTGGTCAGGAAGCTATTGCTGCAGCCTTGGTGACAGGAATCAGAAAAGAGGACAAGGTTGTTACTGCATACAGACAACATGGTGTAGCACTTGCAAGGGGATTAAGCTCCAATGCATGCATGGCTGAGTTATTTGGAAAGAAAGAAGGTTGTGTAAAAGGTAAAGGCGGAAGTATGCACTTCTTTTCTGCTGATCACAACTATTTTGGAGGAAATGGCATTGTTGGTGCTCAGATTCCAATAGGAACCGGAATAGCCTTAGCTGAAAAATACCGGGGTACAGATAATTTATGCGTTACGATGTTTGGAGATGGAGCAGCAAGGCAAGGTGCTCTGCATGAATCATTTAATATGGCTATGACCTGGAAGTTACCTGTTTTATATATATGTGAAAACAATAAATATGCTATGGGAACTTCCGTAACAAGAACCAGTAA
>JAUMBJ010000103.1:0-12789 GCA_032115755.1 Saprospiraceae bacterium | reverse complement strand
GAATTATGAAAATTGTAACCATGATTACCCCAGGGCGACATCGAGCGACATCATGACGATAAAACCGCCAATAAAGCCCATGGTGGCAATATCGGTGTGTTTGTCCTGTTGTGTCTCCGGAATTACTTCCTCGACGACCACAAAAATCATCGCACCCGCCGCAAACGCAAGCGCGTAGGGAAGCAATGGAGAGAAAACATTCACCGCAAGCGCTCCTATGACACCAGCGACAGGTTCTACCAGTGCAGAGGACTGGCCGTATAAAAAGCTTTTCCATTTAGACATTCCCATTCGCCTTAGCGGCATCGAAACGGCAATGCCTTCGGGCAGGTTTTGGATGCCGATACCAATTGCCAAAATGACAGCAGCAGAAACAGAGGCTTCGGGCACACCAGCCGCGACACCGCCAAACAAAACACCTACAGCCAGTCCTTCGGGAATGTTGTGTAAGGTAATTGCCAGGACCAGCAAAGTGGTGCGTTGCCAGGGCGATTTTCGTCCCTCCGTTTCCTGAAAATTGATGTGAAGGTGCGGCACAAGCTTGTCAAGCATGAAAATGAACATGGCTCCCATTAAAAATCCGATGGCGGAAGGGAAAACCTTTGTAAAACCGGTACCTGGAGACATTTCAATAGCAGGAGAAAGCAAACTCCAGAAGCTGGCAGCCACCATAACGCCCCCGGTAAAGCCGAGCATGCCATCCAGCACACTTCTTCGCATGGTACGAAAGAAAAATACCGTGGAAGCCCCCAAAGCCGTCATTGCCCAAGTAAACGAAGTGGCCACAAGGGCCGCCCACACCGGATTCATCGATTCCAGCCAGGAAACACAAGATTCAAGTCCGCTCTGCATAGTTCCGTGCTTTGATGATTGAACAACACCCAAATATAATGCATTTTACACCCATTTTGTTGACAAGGTGGTGATTCGCCACTCCGTGAAAAGTATCTCGTTGCACATCGGGAAACTTTTGGCCGAAAGCCGTAGTTTTATCCCTGTAAATAGCATGTCATGAACAAGCCGCTCGCAGAGAGGATGCGCCCTACGACGCTGCAGGATTATACCGGACAGGAACACCTGGTAGGTGAAGGAGCTGTGTTGCGAAAAATGGTGGAGTCAGGCAATGTATCGTCATTCATCCTTTGGGGGCCTCCTGGTGTGGGCAAAACGACTCTTGCGGCCGTCATAGCGTCTATGTTACAAAGGCCATTTCATTCTCTTTCGGCCATTCACAGTGGAGTAAAAGACATTCGCGATGCCATCGAACTGGCCAAATCGCAACGCTTTTTTACACAGCCGAGTCCAATCTTGTTTATCGATGAAATTCACCGGTTTAGTAAATCCCAGCAGGATTCGTTGCTGAATGCAGTGGAAAAGGGCATCGTGACACTGATCGGCGCCACCACGGAAAATCCATCGTTTGAAGTCAATGCGGCCCTGCTCTCCCGCTGTCAGGTGTATGTATTGCAGCCGCTCACCAAAGAACACCTTGTTGCGATGGTCGACAGGGCGATCCAAAACGACGAATACCTGAAACGGCGAACCATCAACGTGGATTCCTACAACGCCTTATTGGCTTATTCCGGCGGCGATGGAAGGAAGCTGTACAATGGACTTGAGCTGGTCGTCCAGCAATTTGCCGATGGGGAAGAGATCCTCATCACGGATGACCTCGTCACACAGTGCATCCAGCAGAACATGAGCCTCTATGACAAAAACGGCGAACAGCACTACGATCTGGTTTCTGCCTTTATCAAGTCCATGCGTGCCTCCGACCCCAATGCGGCGGTGTATTACCTTGCGCGGATGATTGCGGGTGGTGAAGACCCTCTGTTCATTTGCCGGCGCATGGTCATTCTGGCATCCGAAGATATCGGCCTTGCCAATCCCAATGCCCTGTTGATGGCAACCAACTGCTTTCAGGCTGTCCATCAGATTGGCATGCCTGAAGGGCGAATCATCATGTCACAAACCGCGGTTTATTTGGCGTGTTCACCCAAGAGTAATGCCAGCTATGTAGCCATCAATCAGGCCCTTGATCTCATACACAAGACGGGAGACCTTCCCGTTCCCCTGCCTTTGCGCAATGCCCCTACCCGACTGATGAAGGACCTGGGCTATGGCGATGGATACAAGTATGCCCATGATTACACCAGCGGTATTTCCGATCTGGAGTGCATGCCAGATGAATTGAAAGGCACCCGATTTTACAATCCGGGCGATAATGGAGCAGAACACCGCCACAGGGAGCTTTTACGGCAAGTGTGGAAGGAGAAGTACGGGTATTGAGGGGGTAAAGATTTTTACAATATTTAAGCGAGGGGCTGCACCCCTCGCTTAAATATAGCGCCCTTCCAGGGCTGGAGGACGTGTGAGTCAGCCCCGGAGGGGTGGCATTATTGTAGAAAAACATTCAACGGCAATAGCAAGCCCCGAAGGGGTGGCATGATAATTTGATTTTTATAAGGCATTTTTTATAGGCGAGGGGCTGCACCCCTCGCTTAAATATAGCGCCCTTCCAGGGCTGGAGGACGTGTGATTCAGCCACTTAGGGGTGGAATGATACCATTGTCGCATCGACATTGGAATAAAACCAACAGGCCCAGTTTGTTAATAAATTTTAAATATTTGACTAATATCCAATATTTGTACCGCTACTACGTTTGAATATTTAAATTTAATTTCAAAATAATGCAATACTAAAAAACAACTGTAAAAAACAAATAACTACCTCAACATGAATCAATTACTTGCTCATAGAGAAGAATCTAATTCCAAAAATAATCATCAGGTATTCACATGGGGTGCGGCGAAAAAAGGCCTCATCCTTCTTACCATCTTATTTGTCTTCCCCCTTGGACTGATCATCATGTGGGTAAAAAGACCCTTTTCACTTTGGATTCAATTAGGGATTACAGCAACCATCATGTTGTTTGTTAGACAATTGCTTGTATTGTACATGATTTTCTATGGCGCCTTTGTGTTTCCTGAAGCGTCTGGTGCACTTCGCCATTATTGTTTTGGCGATGGTTCCACACTGATAGTCCAAAGTGACTATATAAAGTCATCTCCAGTGGTTTGGAAACACCTCAGGAATCTGAAAGTGGGGGAAAAAGTTAAGGTGAGCATGCGTCAGAGAGATGATGTCAGGCTCTCCTATGCATTGAACCCTTTTCAAATGGAACGAAAAAAAGATAAAGTGATCATTACCCAGTGGATGCAGTTTGATACAACGGGAAAAGTGCATACATACTTTGGCCCGATTCCGTTACCTGACAACATCGTACACGTGTTTGACTGTACGCCTTATCTGTATTATTCTGAATTTCCCTACGACGGCAGCACGCCTTTGAAGGTTTCCTCTACGGACTGGACAACACGGTTGTTCAGGTTGCTGAATGGATAAAAAAATATTATGCCACGTTTAAGCTGCAAATCCTCTACCAAAACAAACACATAAATCAAACTGAATATGAATAAACGATTCGTAATTCGAAATTTTCTAATTTTATTGAGTCCTTTTCTTCTCATGATTCTGGTCAATGAAACCATGAGGACAGAACGTTCCGGAGAGCCATTTTGTGTGTATGGCGTACCGGCAATGAATCCGGGAGAACGAAATCCGGACAAATGCTCCTGGGCATGTCACCACAAGACAGCTTACTGCAAAGAGCACCATATAAAATACCTCGGCCCTTATCTGGACTACACCGACATCCCCTATTTTGGTATGATTGGGGGACTAAAAAGTACGGGTGATTATGCACTGGCCAATATTATCGTGTATGTAGTTTTCTGCCCATTGCTTATCTGGTATTTCCTTATTCAATCCCTGGCTATTCAGGATAAAATCAATAAAATAAAGCAACATGAACCATCTGTTTGAGGAAATCGTAAAGGTGCTATATGTGTATTGCACTGATTTCATAATCCACCTTACCCATATTTTTTCGCTGTCGTACTACGAGGTCAATTTTATCATCTTTTGCGTGTTTTACCCCCTGATATTTGTGGGAAGTATCGCATTGTATGCAGTGCAAAAATGGCGGTTGTATAAGTTAGAAAAGCAGCCGTAAATTTATAAAGGACTTTATAAGTACCAATAATTAAAGAAAACCTACATTTTCCATTGATACCTTCATTTGTGTGTCAATAAATATATAAACTTCTCTTTCATCAAAAATCAAGTATATGAAGCTACTTCTTGTTATTTTCCTTAGTGTTTCTGTTTTGGCGGTTTTGTATTGCGTTTATCCTCATCAAACACTGCCTCTGGGTACAAAAATTGACAAAATTAACACACCATCATCATGAAAATAATAAAATGGTCTATCCGCATCCTCCTTGTCGCCTTACTGACCTTGTTATCGCAGGTTGGTGGCGTAGTCTATATGATATCCTGGTTGACTCACGGATATCTGAATCGCATTGGCAACACAGTACTGCAAAAAAGGGTTTTGCGCATCGGAAGCTTTTGGGTATTGTATAGTATTGTCACGTTTTTCATTATACCTCCTTTGGCGAGAATGGGAGGAAGAGTGCCTATGCCTTTGACAGAAACACACTATGTTCATCCTGTCAGCTTCCTTACCTGTTTTTTTAACCGGCACTATGTACGTCCTGGCTTGAGAGATGTGGCCTTTCGTGTAGGTGACAAACTTCATGGGCAATTCCCCGGAGCAAAAGTAAAATACATGGATGCCAATTTTCCGTTTTTCAACGGATACCCTCTCCTACCCCATTTAAGCCATAAAGACGGTAAAAAACTGGATGTTGCTTTTTGTTATACTGACAATCATTCAGGACAACCTACATCAGATTATCCCCCGCATATTGCCTACGGTGTCAGTGAAGGACCTATCGGCAAGGAAAAAGATCAGATACACTATTGCGAAAGTCTGGGAAACTGGCAGTACAGTTTCATGAGTAAAATGATGTCTCAGGGTGACAGAGAAAGGTACATGCTTGATAAAAAAGCCAGCCGGTATATGGTTGAGGTATTTCAGAATGATTCTAAAATTGGAAAAATTCTGATTGAGCCGCACCTGATCCCCCGACTGCGGTTGAAAAATGGAAAAATCAGATACCATGGCTGTAATTCGGTCAGGCATGATGACCACATACACGTCCAGATCAGGTAGAAGCTAATTGCTCTTATCTGTATTGGTACTATACCATATTCTTACACCCACATTTTCTCAACGAATTTCCAATCACAGAGAAAATGATTTTATAATTCTTCATTCGGCATTACCATGATGCTGATATAAACTTCATATTATGCAACAAGACCTATTCAGCAAACTAACTACCCGCGCCGGTGAAAGTTATAACCGGTTTCCCCTTGCCATACTTTCGTCTTTCCTGGCAGCTTCTTTACTTTTAATATATATTTTGGGGTTTTCTAATCAAGAGAACGCAGGGGCTAGCAAGGATTATTTTTTCTCTATTATATTGGGTTTCAACATTGGGATACCCTTATTTATCCTATCGCAACTGGTCACAGAAAACCGACCAACACAAGGAAAGTGGAAACATATCTGGCACATTTTGGCTGCCACCATCGTGGGTGTGGTAATCCTTGTCTCTGGAATATTCAATTATGATAATTCATTTCCATACCAGGCATTTTTCTTCAGATACATGTTAAGTTTTCTGGTAGTTCATATCCTGACAGCTTGCTTGCCTTTGTTTCTCAGATATGATGAAAATGCTTTTCAGCGATTTAATGAAATCATGTTTAGCAAATTCATCACGTCAATTTTTTACACCACTACTATCATTGGAGGTATTTCCATTTGTATAGGCGTATTTATTGGGTTATTCGATACAAGTGTAAACGAATTTGTATTTCCTTTTACGCTTACAATGGCGGGCTATGTATTTAATACCTGGCACTTTGTCGGAGGTGTTCCTTCAGAGATTCAAACTGTTCATATCCAGGCAGCTCCGTCTATTAGGCTTCGGAATTTCATTAGCTATATAGTAATTCCGTTTATAGTTTTATATCAACTTATATTGCTCATGTACGGGGCCAATATACTGATGACCTGGGACTGGCCAAAGGGCATGATTTCCTACCTGGTCATTTCCATTGCCATTATTGGGATACCCACTTTTTTACTTTTGGAGCGACAAAAAGAGGAAGATGAAAGCTTTAGGTTTAAAATCCTGAAAAAAGGCTTTTATCTAAGCCTTATGCTGGTGACTATCCTCTTATTTCTGGCAGTCAATATGAGGATTAGTGCATATGGGGTAACCATTCCCAGGTATTTTCTGATGGCAATGGGTGTCTGGATCTTTATTGCAAGCGCTATGGGCTTGTTTGTAAAGAGGTACGTCAGATACATACCCTTGTCACTTTGGGGTATGTTTATACTGATCTCCTTCGGTCCCTGGGGTGCCTTTTCTGTCAGCGAACGATCACAGGCAGCCCGCCTGCGGCAACTCCTGGAATACAAAGAAATCATTTCCGGAGAAAAAATCATAAATGAAGTACAATGGGATAAAGGGCAACTTCCCAGCCTGGTATCCACTGACAGTGTTGATAAGGAAGTTCTCATGTCAAAAACAGATGAGGAGGAGATCTTTTCCATCCTGCAATATCTGGAATCAAATCATGGATTTGGGGCCATCAATCATTGGTTTGCCCAGGATATGGAATCGATTTGCGAGCAGACAAGGAGACCGGATTCTGAAAACACCCTGTCACATTCTGAAGTGTATATGCGGACGTTGGGCATCCATTATGAGAAAAACGAATTCCTAGACGATTATGAAGAATATGATGAACCTGCCCTGATTTATTTCCAGGCGAAAGACAAAGAAAAAGTACAATCCTATGTGGCAGGTTATGATCATGCAGCATTGTTTAATTATGATAATCCAGACTACGGTGATTCCGTTTCCATAGATTCAATTCACCTGTTGGATCTGAACATAGAATCCCCGAATGATCAATTATTCTATGAAAGGGGGACCTCTATGAAACTCAATCTTCTAGTGGGCAAAGATGTCATTACAGTGGATGCAGGTCAGCTGCTTCAAAAGCTGATGACCAAATACGAAATGGAAGAAAACGACCACATTCCCTGGCAGGAGTTGGAGATGTCGGTGCAAGGAAAGAAATACATATGTACCGTGCGGTTCAGTGACATCCATTTCAATGAAAAAGAAGATGTGCCTGCGCGTCCATCCAGTTTCAGCGGTATTTTGCTGGTGAGGAAGAGGTAGGAGCTCAGGCGTTGTTATTTTGTTTCGATATCTTCAAATATCATATAGCGTGAATATTGTAACAATAAAATGAATTCGAGCGGAGCTTGCTAAACTTAAAAAGTAAACATATGAACTGGAAATATTTCTCATTACTCATTTTGTGTTTTGTAACACTGACAGATGCCCTCATCACTTCCCACTATCCAAGAAGTGAGGGGCAAAACCAGCCAAAACAAGCCCTTCTTAAACCTATCGAAAAGGCTTTCCCTCTGCAATGGAAAGCATCCATTGGAGCAGCAAGCTTTAAAACAAACTATATTTTAACGAACAACAAGCTTTATATTGGGTCAAATGGTAAGGATTTTATGGATTTTTTCATGCATGATAAAAAATCAGGGGTCTATGCCCTAAACCGCAAGAATGGACAAATAATGGATCATTTTGCCAATGATGTGCCGGGAGATATGGATGTAAATGGCATTCTGTATTACAAGAACAAGCTGTATTTCGGCAACGACAATGAAGAGATCATTTGTACGGACAACAGAGGCAAAGAATTCTGGCGGAAGCCT
This sequence comes from Saprospiraceae bacterium, assembly GCA_032115755.1. Taxonomy (GTDB): domain Bacteria; phylum Bacteroidota; class Bacteroidia; order Chitinophagales; family Saprospiraceae; genus OLB9. Next base: position 5,002 of record JAUMBJ010000103.1, on the reverse strand, counting down.
ATATCCGGTGATGTTGAACATGAACCGGTCTTACTCCATACAGGCAAGGAAAATGTCATCATTTTCGCAACGGAAACAGGAGAAATACAAGCGATTAATCCAGAATCAGGAACTATTGTCTGGCAATACTTTACCCCAGGATTTGAGGGATGGAAACCCGGCGATAATCGCACTGTCTTTAAAGTCAGAGCTTATTTTTATGATTTTGGAGAAGAAACTTTTTATACGAAACCCAAACTGGTTGACATGAATGACGATGGAATCGATGATCTTATTTACATAGGCTTTAGGGGACAGGTATACCTTATTAATGGCAAAAATGGAATTCCCATTTATGTCATGGATCAAGTTCCGCCGGGATTATCTCGTTTTTTATTTGGGGTCAAGAATCAAGGCACTGAAAAGGCGATCATAACGGCCAAAACGAAGTCGTTTGATAGTTTACTGGTCATTGAGGAGATTTCTCTAACAGGGAGTAAAAAACTATTGGATAGTGTGAAGATGGAATATGCTTTTATGATCACAGTTAATCCCATTGTATCCTCTGAAGGGAATGTTCTTTTTTGCTCCGATAACCGGCTATACCAATATAATACCAATGGCAAGATTTCTCTTCTTTGCGATAATTTTGATGATGGTTATTTCTCCCTAAAAAGGCGCTCTTACCTCTCCAGCAAAATATTTCGATACCGAAACCATGAAAAATGTATTGGTATTGTTTCGATATGCTTTACACAGGAAGAAAAAAAAGACAAACTCATCATTTTTTCATTGGAGGAAAATAAAATTATTGAAAAACTTGAATTTCCCTCCATTGGTGAAATGAATCCCATTATTGAAGATTTTACTGGAGATGGCGTAGAAGATCTTCTCTTTAGTGGTTACGATGGGATGTTGTATTGTTACGCAATACCTCAAAAATAATGAATCACTTAAAAAAAAGTAAGTATGCAAGCAAACACTTATTTCCAACTCGGTCTCTTCGTGGTTGTGTCGACACTTTTCTTTTTTACAGGTTGCACACCGACAACATCACGGATTGAACCTCCTGTAAAAGAGGCTGACATTTTATTCTCTGAATATAAAATTGACCCCGCAATACCTCACAGTTTAAAAAGACCAACGGGGACACTTATCAAAATTCCTCCCTATGCTTTTTACGATCAACAGGGCGTTTGCATCGAAAAACCGGTAAAACTCCTGGTCAGAGAATTTCATTCAGCCTACGATTTGGTCCGCGCAGGGATACCGATGCGGGTCAATGGAAATGACAAAGAGGTCCTGCAATCTGCCGGTATGATTGAATTGCGCGCTTTTGAAGGAGACAAACCTTTGGATTTGGGTAATCAGAACACCATTGAGGTTCATTTGGCTGGTTTTCGTTCTTCAGATGGATATCGCTTCTATTATCTGGAAAATGATCATCACTGGATCATCCCAGACACCTTTGTATCCGGCAACAATATCGAGAAATTTCAAAACCTGGATAGTATCCAGAAAAAAATACATGGACAATGTTACCCAACCGTATCTCCCAATGCTATGATTTTTGAGCTGGGCGGATACAGGAGACCCAATGATATTCTGGACTCCTTCAAAGATCTGAAATGGATGGTGTGCCCTGAGCAAAGTGGTCCTGAACCTGAGAAAGCTATGCGGGAAATGTGGGAAAGTGTTAAGGTCATTCCCCCGACAAATGGCGATTTGTTTTATACGCTACGATTTTGGCGAAAAGTTCAATATATTAGATTTAAACCTGTTAACAGAAACTATGAATTTAAGGCACTGCCTCTTTCTGCCGATGGTAAGCCAATCTACGATCATGCATCGATAAAGAAAAGAATCCAACAACTGGATAAACAAACAAGGCAGCTTGAAAAGGAATCAGAACGTATCAGGTTGGAGGCTGATGTACTTAATTCCTTTGCTATTAATCGACTGGGAGTTTTCAATATTGATAAACCTATAAATAATGAAGAAACAATATTTGCCAAAATCTCCTTTGACTTTGAAAACGAAGCGGACCATCAAAGTAAAAATTATACTTTAATTGTTGTACATGAAGAATTAAACTCATGCGTTACATATCCGCATGGTAACTGGCAAAGAGTTATGTTGTCAAACCAATCAGCAAATACCATTCTGGTGGTTCTTCCGGAGGGTAAGATGGCTGTTGTCCACCCTTCACAAATAGAAGAAGCGCTTGCTATTGGAAAATCCATTATGCGATTTTCGACACAACGGGTCGACGCAATTGAATATCTAAAGTCAAAGCAAGGTGTGCTTGCTGGAAGTTAGGGGGCGGAAAATTGTCTCTAAAAATCCTATGAATTTCACCTGCATTTAGCCTAAATTAGATTTTATATCACAACAACTAAAAAATTTGCTGTAATATGGCTTATCAAAAGTTATTTTTTGGTGCAATCAACATTGTTAATCAGAGAATACGATCTTGATTTTTTCTAGCTTTTATCAGGTACTTTTCAACTCTTTAGTCAAAGTGACCACCAAATAGTCAGCTTAGTTGAGTGATTTTTGCTGGATGTCCATTGCATATTTTACTGAGTACATATATTGAGAGGTAATTTCTGTTATACTTTTTTACAATTATTTGGATTCTATTCCTTGATTTTACTTAATTTTACGGAGTATTAATGGTACCCAAAAGGGGTTCACTTTAAGAAAAAAAATAAATTCTGCATACACTATAAATTACTGTTTACTTATGAAAATTCGGAAATTAATTACGCATTGTTTTATCTCCTTACCCGTTTTACTTCTAAGCCAGAGTAATATTTCCAATGTATATTCACCAGCAGGTGGTTCCGACACAAGAAATGGGCTTAAAGTCTTCTGGACTTTCGGGCAAGCCAGTTTAATCGAGCATGCCAATTCCGGTGAAGGTACGGGATGCCGGCAAGGGTTTATTCAGCCTCACATTACAAGAAAAACCAAGCAAGCAAGTCAAGAATTATTGCGAATTTCCCTAACCCCCAATCCGGCAGATAATGTTTTGCTTTTTCAAAACCTATCCCAGCAGATAGAACCGGTAGATGTAAAATTATTTACTATTACAGGAAGAAGCGTTTTTGAAAAAAAAGGAATTCATTCAGCTAGTGAAGAAATAGATGTCTCACTTTTGAATGATGGATATTATTTGATGGAAATAAATCAAGACGATGTCTCTGACGTCTTTAAAGTAATAATTTTACACAAATGAACCATATAACTACAAGCCGTAAATTCTACTTGCTTATTTTTATCTCTGCATTAAGTGTTGCATGCAAAGGGCAAAAATATGGTATAATAACTGACAATTATCTGAGTTTACATATAGGCATGGTTTACTCTTCCTTTGAATTCGCTGGCGGGGGCAATAGATTATCGACACAGTTAGATCCAAAAGCAGGATTGAACCTCGGGGTTTCGTATATCCGATGGATTTCGGAAAGACAAAACATGGGTATTGAATTAAATTACATTCAAGGAGGATCTTTAGGACAAACTCAATTTTCAACTATAAATTGGGATTTGACTATGGCAGGGGGAACAATGTATTATGGTTATAAAGTTATCAATAAATATACTTACGCCCTGGAACCAGGCATTTTAGCCGGAATAGACTATATTTTAATCGGTAATCAATATGTGAATGGAAAGAAAACTTCCTTACTCAGTTCTCAAGCATTCAGTCCCTTATTATACAAGGCTGGAGTAACAATAAAAAATTATATTTTCTTTCAGGACTACATTGATCTTGTCATAGAGTATAGGTATAACAGAGGATTAAACAATATAGAAAAAATAGATTATGGACTGGGCCAAAAAACCACTCATCACTATCACATGCTAAATCTGGGAATCAGAATACATATTTGACAATAACGAAGAGAACTTGTAAATATTATGGTGGTTAAACAAATTTTTTATTAAAAATTACAGATAATCAACCAAGTAAATTTTAAATTAACACAGCGCGTCCGTTCTTTATTCACTTAATAACTTAAGTAATTGAAAAAGTGGAATTTTATTTTTAGTAAACTATTACTGACATTAATATGAAAAATATAAAAATTTGGGGAGCTATTGTATTTGTTTTAGTAACAACCTTGATAAATGGCCAGGGAATACCTCAGGGAATAAACTATCAGGCAGTTATCTACAATGACAATGTTTCTGCACCGGGAATTGATATCACAGAAGAACTCCTTTCTAACAGAGACATAAGTATACAGTTCAAAATAATACGTGATGATACGACCGTATTGTACACTGAAACGCATGAGATCAAAACCAATGAATATGGCATGATAAATCTGATCATTGGCCAAGGAAACCAGGAAGGATCAAAAAGATTATCAGATGTAAGTTGGTTGCCTGGAGAAATATTTCTTGAGGTCGAAATTGATAAATTCGGTGGTACCGACTACAAGTTCTTGAGCCGCCAGAAACTATGGTCAGTGCCTTACTCCTTTGTTAGTGATTACAGTATTCATTCTGGGAATGAAATAAGCCAGATTCGTGATAACAATGACGGTACATTAACGATAAAATATAAAAACGGAGGCACCTATACTTCTCCTCCCCTAACAGGATTAACTCAAAAAGAATTTAATACCATACTCAGTGGGGTCAGTATACCAGATACAACACTTGGACAAAAAGGTGATTTTTACTTGGATGTCGCGAAAAGAATATTTTACGGTCCAAAGACAGTTACAGGATGGGGTATGGGGATTTCTATCATGGGTCCTAAGGGGGAAATGGGGATGACTGGTCCTAAAGGGGATACTGGGGCTAAGGGAGATATCGGCATGACTGGTCCTAAGGGAGACATGGGCCAGAAGGGGGATACTGGTCCAAAAGGGGATATTGGACCAAAGGGGGACACAGGGATGACTGGGCCAAAAGGAGACATGGGCCAGAAGGGGGATACTGGTCCAAAAGGGGATATTGGACCAACGGGGGACACAGGGTTGGCTGGGCCTAAAGGAGATACTGG
>JAUMBJ010000102.1:0-6854 GCA_032115755.1 Saprospiraceae bacterium | reverse complement strand
ATAAATCAGGTTGCATGTTTATAGCTGCTCCGACCAGAAGACCACCTGCACTTCCACCTTGAGCATACAACTTTCCTTTGGATGTATATTTTTGATCTACCAGATATTGACCACAATCAATAAAGTCTGTAAACGTATTCTTCTTTTTCAAAAATTTTCCATCTTCATACCATGGACGACCCATTTCCTGCCCGCCGCGAATATGTGCTATGGCAAACACAAATCCTCTGTCAAGAAGACTCAACCTGGCAGAACTGAAATAGGGATCCATGCTATACCCATAAGATCCATATCCATACAATAATGCAGGCTGACTGCCATTCTGAGTAAATCCTTTTTTATACACGAGAGACATTGGCACCAACACACCATCTCTGGCTTTCACCATGACTCGCTCACTTGCATATAATGCCGGATCATACCCCCCTAAAACTTCCTGTTGCTTGAGTAAAAGCAGCTTTTTATCACTAACGTGATAATCATAGGTAGAATTAGGTGTAGTCATGGAAGTATATTCGATACGCAGTAGTTCTGTGTCAAAATCCGGATTTACAGATGTTCCTACAGTATAAGTTTGTTCTTCAAAAGGTATGTAATGTTCACCATTCCCGTCCCAAGGTCTTATTTTAAGCATGGTCATACCGTTTTTTCGTTCTGATATTACCATAAAATCCTTAAAAATATCAATTCCTTCTGTATATATACTTTTATCATATGGTACAAGATCTTGCCAATAAGATGTTGAAGTTTTATCCAGAGGGCAAGTCATTATTTTAAAATTCTGGGCACCGTCTTTGTTTGTCAGTATATACCATTGTGACCCGTAATGATCGATGGAGTATTCCAGAAGACGCTCTCGAGTTTGAAATATCCGAAATGTTCCAGTAGGATTATCCGCTTCAAGGATTCTATATTCATTAGATAGGGTAGCACTAGATCCAATAATCAGATATTTTTTGGATTTTGATTTCCAGATATAAGTAGAAAATGTTTCGTCTGTTTCATGGTACACCATTACATCTGTTTCAGCAGGAGTGCCAAGGGTGTGTCTGAAAATCTTATAGGATCTTAAGGATTCATCATTGATGGTGTAAAAAACTGTTTTATTATCGTTTCCCCATGTTATTCCTCCGTTTGTATTTATAATTTTATCAGGAAGATATGTATTGGTTTCCAAATTTTTAAATCGAATGGTGTATTGTCTTCTGCTTACTGTGTCCTCCGAAAAAGCCAGTATTTTATTATCAGTACTAACTGAGCGTCCTCCTATTGCATAATATGCATGGCCTTCAGCCAATTGATTGACATCAAGTAAGATTTCTTCCTCTGCTTCAAGAGAACCTTTTTTACGACTATGTATTGGATATTCTTTACCATCTTCGAAACGTGTAATATAATAGTATCCTTCATATTTATAAGGCACGGACATGTCCGTTTGCTTTATTCTACCTTTTATTTCTTCAAACAATTTATCTTCAAAGCCCTTTAAATGTGTTGTCATTTTTTCTCTATAGGCGTTTTCTGCTTTTAGGTATGCTACAACGTCCTTTGTTTGATAATCAGGAACTGAAGCTTCTTTTTGTTCGTCACTTAACCGCATCCAAAAATAGTCATCTGACCAGAACGTACCATGTAATTCAAATTTCTGTGGAATTTTCTTTGCTATTGGTGGTTGTAACGTATCCATAAATGGGCTATTATGTCTTTGAATATAATGATTAAATTGGTCTATGTTAGTCTTTGCTGATATTGGATTTAAAAATGTCCAAATAAATACTATGATGTATAGCATAATTTTTTTGTTTAAATAATTAGTTAATATAACATTAAACAGACTAGATCAGTTTTTAAATGGACAAATAATAATTATTTTTAAGAGTTATAAATCCTCATGAAGCTAAATACCTCATATAAACAGATTATTACCCTTTCTGTACCTATTATGCTTGGTAGTGCTGCTCAGAATATTATAGTTTTATCAGATAATATATTTCTTTATCACTATAACCTTCTTGATTTTGAAGCATCTGGTCTGGTAGGAGTCTTTTATCTGATTATAGCATCGATAGGGTATGGTTTTTCAAGGGGTGGACAAATTATTATAGCGAGAAGAAATGGAGAAAGAAATTTCGAAGGGTCAGGTGCCGGATTTCAGGCCTTATTGTTATTCGAAATTGCATTAGCTTTGCTTTTTTTTGGCATTCTGCATTGGTTTAGTGAAGATATTTTCAGGTTGTTTATACACAGTGAGGATCTTATTTCGAAATGTGTTGAATATATAGGCCCAAGAAGTTACGGTTTGTTTTTTAGCTATACAGGTATAGCACTGATATCTTTTTATACAGGGATTGCCAGAACAAAATTTATAATTTACGACACGATTGTCCTCATTATTTTTAATCTAGCGCTCAACTATATACTTATATTCGGCAAATTTGGGTTCAAACCTATGGGTATTGCCGGTGCAGCGTGGGCATCCACAATTGCTGAACTAATAGCTTTTGTGCTTTTCGTACTCTATATGATTTTAGATAGAGATAATGTTAAATATCGGCTATATAGGTTTTCAACTTTACATATGCCCTTGATCAAACAAATGTTTAATATTTCACTTCCAATAGTTATTCAATCTATATTAGGCATAGGATCATGGTTTCTATTTTTTAGTTTTATAGAAAATACAGGGCGGGAGGAATTGGCCATATCAAATTTACTTCGTAATGTTTATTTAATATTATCTATTCCTTCATGGGGTTTTTCGGCGGGTATTAATACCATGGTAAGTAGCTTTATAGGCAGTCAAAAAAGGCAGGCTGTAGTTCCACTTATTATTAAGACTGCAAAATTAAATATCTTATTTACTACCATTTTGTCGATTCCTGTGGTACTTTTTCCAAAAACAATTTTATATCCATTATTTGGCGGGAGTCATACAGATTTAATAGCACTGTCTCAACCATACTTTTTAACTATATTTTTCATACTCATCGTATTTTCAGCTGGAGGCATAGCTATAAATGGCTTGATCGGAACGGGGCAGACACAAAGAGCATTATGGATTCAAGTATTGTTTACCATATTTTATTTGATATATATTTATTTTATGGTCAAACTGTACTATATCAATCTGCACTGGGCATGGGGAGTAGAAATTTTCTACTGGGGAGGTATCCTAACTATGAGTATGCATTATCTTAACTCTAGGAAATGGTTCCTTTTTAAATTGTAACAACTACAAATATTATAGGGAGTACTAATTTCTAATTCCCATTTCCAAGAGTCCGGATGGTGAAACAGGTGAGTAGTCATATTTTACATGTCCGTATTCATGAGGAATTGAGCATTCTTGTCCCTCCTCAGACATCATTTGATTTAAAATAATTAATCCTTTAGTATTCATGATCTCGTGGTCTTACATTCTGAGAATAAGGATATTTATTTCAGTTTATTGCCCAATTATGGTGATATCATCTGATAAAAAGTATGTTTTACCTTGTTTATCCACTAGTTTGAGGTAAAAAACGTAGACACCATCAGGACAAGGGCCATCTTTACATGTGCCTTGCCAGTTAAATTCTTCAGGTAATTGGTTTTCCGACAAAAACTGTTTATTTCCCCATCTGTCAAAAACTGCAAAAGTCTCTATTAGGGCAATGGCTTCCTGTGGATAAATTAAAAACCGTCCATTTTCCACAGAATTGTTTCGGATTATGTTAGAAAAAATAAATTTTTCTTTGGTTTGCCGCACCAAAATATTGGTTTGTAAATTTAGCCGACAACCCATTTTGTCTGTGATTTCAATGGCTACAGCACCGGTTTGACTACTAGAAATCAAAAGCTCGGGATTAACAGAATTAACGATTGTGTCAGATGATAAGAATGTCCATTCAATATTTGTAATTTCGTCTAATGTTAAATCTGTTTCGAAATACACCAGCATATTTGTTGTGTCAGTGAAAATAAACTCAGGCTTTATCGAAGCATTCCAATCCAAAGCTGATATTAAAGTTATATTCCAAATGGTGTCTTTTTTACAAAATCTATTCTCACTTCCTGTAACCGATAAAATTTCAGGTAAATCAGGTCCATTTGCCGACAAAGTCCATTCGAATAAAGCATCTTTTATGACTATAGAATCTTTTTTATTATTTCGCAAATAAAAAAGTGTAAACTCTTGATTTTCAATATTTAATATAGGGATAACGAAGTCTTGTCCGGGACATACAGACCATGTTTCGGGTAATATCCAGTCCGGTTTTGATTTCCATATCAGCAAAACAGCATTTCCACTAACCAGACAAGGATCATTTCTGTCTATACTTCCGTCTGTGTTTTGTAAACCTGCCACAGGCCTGATGTATAAGGTATCACCTAACCAGTCAGGGTTGTAAAAAAGTGTTCCAATTGACGCCGTCGCTAAAATAATATCTTGATTATTTTCCCGTCGTAAAATATCAAAATAAACTAACTGCCCTGGCGAAAGAATAGTATTTTCTGGCTGCTGCAGAATTAAATTTTCACCTTCGCACAAAATAAAACCATCATCTTCAAACGAACCTAAAAAAGATGTACAATTACACTCTTTTGTAAAATTCAACTCACCAGTAGAACACCCCCTGGCATCGGTTATATCAATGCTCCAGACTTTACCTGAAGGGATTCTCCCAGAACTCAGAAAAGTTTCGTTTACTACTTGATTTAAAACTGTATAAGGTCCTATGCCACCGAGCCATGATAATTCCACAATAAATGCAGTGTCCTTACAAAATGTCTCTGATTGATTTAATACAGGCCCATCGTACAGTATTATTTCTGACAATGAAACATTTATACACCAATTATTTTCAGAAAAAAATTCAATCATATAAACTCCCTTTGTATCACTTATAAGTTTATCATTGTTGAATGTAAAACTACTGCCGGAAGGAGAGGAAACTACTTTCCATCCGGATGAGAATCCATCTGTAGTTATTTCTATATCTGCCTCCGGCACGCATGAACTTACTTTTATATCTGGTATCAATGATGGTTGCGCATGAAATATGACAGGCTGACCAGGTGTTACTACAGCACAGGGATCCTCCCTGAATGTGGAAAATACAGAATTGAAATTGACAAGTGAAATGTAATACACACTTTCAAAAATCGCATTTGGTAAATAGCCGAATTCTCCATTATTGGAAATGGACAAGATATTTCCGGCGATATTCCCCGGCTGCGTATGAAGTATGTAAAAGGATGAATCCCCGCTCAATAATCCATTTTCTTGATATGTTGCTTTTACAGACGCAAAATATCCGCATGCCCGGAGTGTATCTTGTAACATACTTCCCGCAAAAGAGGAACAAGAACAATCATAATTTAATATTAAGGTATCTCTGCACCCTTTATCTGTTTCTAATGCCAGTGAGACAGGAAGTGCTGATGTTGCTATTTGTTGGCTGAAAAATTAAAACGTCTTTATATTATTAATCATTAAGCCAGCAGGATCAGTCAGTGAAAAACGAATTATAACGCTGTCTTTTGCAGGCAAACATTCAAATGTAGGTTGAATGTATCCAGGTAAAGGATTCAAAGTAATTTCCCATATTCCTTCTGACGTACAGCCTTGATTGAAAGTTGTCCAGATAATTTTTTCCTTTCCTGTTTCCGTGCCTGTAAATTGTACTAAACCAGATTGATCATACATAATTTGCAATCGGGAAGGATCAGAAGCAACCAAATTAAAATTCTGGTACGCTGCTACCTCGATGGCAATGGAAAGACTCGTTCCACAGGCAATTAAGTCTGGAGTCATAAGTGGTTTAGGATCTGGATAAAAAATAACTGGCTGTCCTGGTGCTACTGACAGGCAGGGATCATTAATATCAACTGTATCGCCCTTTATATTGCCAACAACTCTGGAAATAAACAACACCTGTTCTATGGGTATTCCAGGTTTATATGAAAATCTGCCGTCAAAGTTTTTATCATATATATAACCTAGGTTACTACCAGGATCATTATGAAGAATATAAGCTATGGTATCATTGATATCTTGTCTTGAGTTATTTTCCCAATTTCCTGCTGCAATACTTCCATTGTTACAAATTCGCAAAGTATCCAATGACATTGTCCCGGCTTCTGAAAAGCATGAGCAATTGGGCTGACCTGCTAAAAGGTTACTTAGGCAACCGTTTGCATCCTTCATTTGGACACTATAGGGAGTGTCAGAAGACATATTACCCGTTTTATACAAAGTGTCAGAAATTGTAATTTGATTAAAATTATATGGAGCTTTACCTTCCTTAATGGCTAATGTGATAGTATAATTAAGTAAACTGTCATTGCATTCAATATTTAAAATGCTTATTTCAGGATTGGTAGAAAATAATACGGGAAAGGTATCTCTTCCGGTACAACCTTTATTTTTAGCTTCTGCTATGATTTTATAGGTTCCTGGTTTCGTTGTCGCAACATTGGTTAAAGAAGAATCAGGATCACTGAAATTAACAGTATCTATTTGGTTACTTAAATTTTTCCAGTACCAGGATACTTTACTTTGATCTGATACTGCAGCTATTTCTACTTCATTTCCACAACCTATACCAGGGTCAGATATAATTACCATTGGTGTGCGGTAGAATACTACAGGCTGCCCTTTTGAAACCTGAAGGCAAGGATCATTGAGCCTGATGTTTGATCCGACAGAATCAGCCACTATTCGTGAAATATAATAAACAGAATCAAACCTCATGGCAGCGGAAAAAGTAAACACAGGGGTACGGGAAATACCAAGGATAGTTCCCAAAGTATCGCTTTTTGAGGTGTGTAGCACAAATCTAATGACATTTCCGGGCATTAAAACAGCGTTG
>JAUMBJ010000101.1:0-2095 GCA_032115755.1 Saprospiraceae bacterium | reverse complement strand
TGTACCTGTTAACTTGCTATCTACCGGACTTATCACCAACGCGTATCTCTATACAGGCGATGAAAAATATAAAAAATGGGTTCTAGATTATGTCGATGCCTGGATGCAACGAATTGCAGATAATGGAGGTTTACTTCCTGATAATATAGGTCAAAGTGGTAAAATTGGTGAGTACAGAAACGGACAATGGTGGGGTGGTCTTTATGGCTGGTATGGCCGTTATGGCGTATTGATGCAATTTTCTGCTCTTTCTGTCGCCAGTGAATGTGCCTACTTGCTTTCTGGAGATCAAAAATACCTTGATTTATTACGCTCGCAGATTAACAGTATTATGCAAAGAGCGAAGTATACAAAGGAGGGTCAGATGTTGGTTCCTTTTCGCTATAAAAAAGAGGGTTGGTACAGTTACCGGCCAATGATGATCCAGGATCTTGCCCATTTGTGGCATGCTTCAATGGATCAGGAAGACTGGAAAAAAATCGAAGTGTTAATGAAGGGAAATAAGTTTCATCCATTATGGGGCGAAGGCGTTTGGGGTCAGAATACCCTTGGAGAGCTTGATACAATTGTTTGGAAAAAGGCCGAACCATTTGATTGGAATCGAGAAGAGAGTATGGGCGACCGAACATTTGGACTAACAGAACATGCTCGCCTGATGTATTATGCGGGGAAAAATCCCGATTGGCCTTTAGAGGTCCTAAAAGCTGATTACCAGGAGGTGATGAAAAGGATGAACTTTATGCAAAATGATCCGCGAAATATTTACAGCATTCAAAAAGATGACCTTTATCCAAATAATCCTGTAATTACCAAAGGGCTTATTCAAACCACAATGGGAACACCTCAAACAATTTATAACGGAGGTTTGCTGAGGGCAACAGTAAGATATTTCGATGCCGATTTACAAAGACCCGGCCTTCCTCAAGACGTGTCTGCTTTGGTTGATGAATTGAAAGCCAATGAGGCCAGCATACAGCTTGTGAACTTAAATCCGTCTGAAAGCAGAAAATTAATTGTTCAAGCAGGTGCTTTTGGAGAACATTCATTTACAACTATCGGAGAAGGAAATGATCAGAAAACGATAAACAGCCCTTATTTTTTAGTAGAATTAGCTCCGGCAAGCTCAATACATCTGAGGGTTGGTATGAATCGTTTTCAGAATAAACCATCGTATGCGTTTCCATGGCAAAAAAAATATAACTAAACTGAATTTGAAATTTCAGACTCACATGGTTAACCTATACTAAAACGGGAATTGTAAAATATACACGATTTTACATGCCTTGTGAAATAGAGAAAATCTAATACTATTTTTATGTTTCTTTGGACAAAATGAAATTGAGCAGCTGATTTTTTAATATTGAATTATGAATAAACCAAAATTTGATTCTTTTAAAAGACTTTTCTTCCTGCTTTCGATTATTGTAATAACAATTTATTCGGGCTGTAAAATTTATACTAAAAAGAATCAAATCAATCTGGACCGTACTTGGTCTGTTTATAAAGCCGATGCTGAAGGAACAGGGTATTCAATATTGGACGAGATCAATAAAAATACGATTCAAAGTCTGGGAATAGCATGGACTCACAAGTTCAGTGATGCCCCTCCTGGATCGAGAGGTGGCAATAGTGAAAGTAATCCAATTGTTGTAGATGGGGTGATGTATACCTTGTCTGCGAGGCATCGGGTATATGCCCTTGATGCAACTACAGGTAAACAAATTTGGGCTTTTGATCCCTTTAATGGAGAAGCTGGAGGTGGAATCGGCAGAGGTGTAACCTATTGGGAGGAAGGTTCAGATAAAAGAATTCTGCTTACCGCAGGTGATAAACTTTATGCTTTAAATGCACAAACCGGATTAGCCATCCCCTCATTTGGGAATAATGGATGGGTCAGCATGAATATCGGTATGCGGGGAGATCCAGATAAAATATCAGTTATACCTACAAGTCCAGGAATTGTATTTAAAAACCTTTTGATCATTGGCAATGAAGTATCAGAATTATATGGCGCCGAGCCAGGTCATGTGCGTGCCTATGATATAAAATCCGGGAAATTGGAATGGACTTTCCATACAGTACCTCAACCAGGCGA
>JAUMBJ010000100.1:0-9139 GCA_032115755.1 Saprospiraceae bacterium | reverse complement strand
ATATCCAAGAAAAATTTGTAGCGCATCACTATAGGTTCCAATCGTATTTGGGCTGTATCGCTTTGATTTGAGATACTCAATAAACTCCAGGATTGCAGGGCCCCTTTTGCCATTCATTACCTTACCAAGACCCCGTTTTTTAGTATTTATTTCAGGTTCTTTTTTATTCGATTTTATTAGCTTAAGCCAGGCAACTCCTTTAAAGGTTTCAAATAACAAGTCAACCATAGTCTTGTCATTTGGAAGCACCCAAATCTTTTTATCTGGATTCCAGCGTGCCTCTTTGATGGTCTTCATGCTTTGTATGAGTTTTTCATCGTATAAAAATCTTATGTTGATGTGCTCTACATCAAATTCGACAATAATTTCAGTCATATGTTAATTTTTAGTTCGTCACTCTCCGAGTGACTTGTTTTTAAGGCCATATGGAATCTTTGATGAGCAAAATAATCATTGTGATTTGTATGTTAATGATTTTTTTACTCATGTCGATTTCATAGCTTTTTTTTTATTAACAAAGATCAGATTTATCAAAATACGTGTCAAGTGAAATTTTATCTTAGCGCCTTTCTACCCCAACAAGCAGTATAAACAGATGATATGGAATGTAGCCTCATACTGCAGTCTTTATATCCCTGGACTACCTCTAGGGATTCGAAGGGATATCGTTTTGGGAGATTTTTTAATTTATTAGTATCAAATATAAAACTTAAATGATACAATATGAAGGCCGTTTTGTATATCCTTTTCATAGGTATGTTAAGTAATCGTATGGACGTTAATATTCAAATATTATTGATTATTTTACACGCCATTCAGGCTATATCATTTGTCTGACACAAGTGTAAATACCTGGATTATACAATTACTTTGTTATGAATAATCATCAAAACATATTATCCCCCCTCGATCTTGGCGTCATGACCCTGCGCAATAGGTTTGTGATGGGCTCCATGCATACCAATCTGGAAGAATCACCTGATGGCTTCCATAGATTGGCGGCATTTTACAAAGAACGTGCCGCTCATGGCGTAGCACTGATCATTACAGGTGGTATTTCACCCAACAAGGAAGGAGGGGTGGCCCGCGGCGCAGCGCATCTTACCAGTGTCACTCAATTGGAACAACACCAATGCCTCACCCAGGCCGTACATAGTGAAGGCGGAAAAATTTGTATGCAGATTTTACATACTGGACGATATGGTTACCATCCCGATATCGTAGCGCCGTCTTCCATACAAGCACCTATCAATGTGTTTAAGCCGCGCGAAATGTCCGAACATGATATTGAAAATACCATCAATGATTTTGTACATTGTGCCCTACTTGCACAACAAGCCCATTATGATGGTGTCGAAATTATGGGTTCAGAAGGCTACCTGATCAATCAATTTATCGCACCACGCACCAATCACCGAACCGATGCCTGGGGAGGTAGCTATACCAATAGGATAAAATTTCCACTCGAAATCGTCCGCCGCATCAGCGAGGCAACAGGACCGGATTTTTGCATTATTTTCAGGCTATCGATGCTTGATCTGGTAGAGGGCGGTAGCTCGTGGGAGGAAGTGGTTTTACTGGCCCATGCCTTGAAAGCACACGGTGTACATATCATCAATACCGGAATAGGGTGGCACGAAGCCAGAGTGCCCACTATTGCCAGCATAGTACCTCGTATGGCATTTGCATGGGTTACTAAAAAACTGAAGCAGGAAATTGACATTCCACTTATTGCGGTAAACAGGATCAATTCCCCGGAAATAGCAGAAATAATCATCTCCGAAGGCTATGCAGATCTCGTTTCCATGGCTAGACCGTTTTTAGCGGATGCCGCTTTTGTTAGCAAAACTATGTCTGGCGAGTCCCATTTAATCAATACCTGTATCGCCTGCAACCAGGCTTGTCTTGATCATACGTTTGAACTTAAAATATCTTCTTGCCTGGTCAATCCCAGAGCCTGTCATGAGACTCTTATGCCGATTTCACCGGCTCAAAATGTAAAAAAAATAGGGGTCATAGGCGCCGGTCCGGCAGGTTTGGCGTTTGCAGAGATGGCAGCTCGCCGCGGTCATAAAGTGACCGTTTTTGAAAAAGGCTCAGGCATAGGAGGACAGTTTTTACTGGCAAAAAATATCCCTGGAAAAGAAGAATACAAGGAAACTATCAGGTATTTTGAAAATCAATTGTCAGCATTGGGCGTTATTGTCAATCTTGGTGTTACCATCGATCTTGCTGATATTGCAAAAGACAAACAGGACGTTTGGGTAATCGCCACAGGTTCAGTACCCGTACTTCCTAATATACCTGGTATTGATCACGAAAAAGTCATTATGTATCCCGATCTACTCTCCGGAATCAAAATAGCTGGCTATAAAGTGGCTGTAATTGGCGCCGGAGGCATCGGTATAGATGTATGTACCTTTTTATTGAAATCACACCATGCTCCCAATAAAGCATGGGAGGCCTTTGTCAGCGAATGGAAAATGGAAAATTTGATAGATCCATCCGATGTCTTAAAGAAAGCTAATGTTCAGCCACAAAGAGAAGTATTTTTATTAAAAAGATCTCCCGGAAAACATGGTAGTAAACTGGGAAAAACTACCGGATGGATTCACAGATCTTTTCTGGCCAGCCAGGGTGTACAGATGTATGCAGAAGTGGAATATGTAGGGATCGATGATGCCGGCCTCCACATCAAACACCAGAAGGAAGATAAATTACTTGAGGTGGATAATATCATCATATGTGCTGGGCAGCAGTCTGAAAATACGTTGTACCATACATTGAAGTCCCAAGGTCTTGAGGTGTATACCATAGGAGGTGCCGAATCGGCAGGTGAATTGGATGCAAAAATAGCCATAGAACAAGGCGTCAAGCTGGCATTACATATATAAAAGTGTATTTCTGATGTTAAATTAAATGCGTTTTTATTTCTAAAATATTTTAGATTTACAGGCTAAAATGTAATGGGGGATGCAGATAAAATCTTTTCAAGAATATAAGCAGGTATATCAAAAAAGTATTGAAAATCCGGAAGAATTCTGGGCGGATATTGCTAGTCATTTTACGTGGCGCAAACCATGGGAAAAAATTTTGGAATGGGATTTTAATATTCCGGATGTCAAATGGTTTTCTGGAGGCAAGCTCAATATCACTGAAAATTGTATCGATCGGCATGCTGCTGCGCATCCCGATAGAATGGCTTTGATTTGGGAGCCTAATAATCCCCATGACCAGGTGAGAAGATTTACCTATGCCGAGCTTTTAAAAGAGGTTTCGAAGTGTGCTCATGCCTTGCAATCTTTAGGCATAGAAAAAGGCGATAGGGTTTGTATTTATATGCCAATGGTTCCGGAACTTGCTTTTACAGTACTCGCTTGTGCCAGAATTGGGGCTATTCATTCCGTCGTGTTTGCTGGTTTTTCTGCTACGGCACTTGCAGAACGTATCAAAGATTCAGCATGTAAAGCCGTAGTTTGCGCTGATTTTAACGCCAGGGGAAATAAAAATATTCCTGTAAAGGAAGTGGTTGACGAAGCTATTGCCATGGATTGCGCCACCATAGAAAAAGTTTTGGTTTATCGCAATACCGGAGCGCATGTAGATATGATTGCCGGCAGAGATGTCTGGTACCAGGATATTGTTACGCATCAACCTGATTTTTTTGAGCCCGTAGTTATGGATGCAGAAGACATGCTTTTTATACTGTATACTTCCGGTTCTACGGGCAAGCCCAAAGGGGTGGTGCATAGCATAGGGGGGTATATGGTGCAAAACTGTTACACGTTTTTGAATGTTTTTCAATACCACCCTGGCGACATTTACTGGTGTACTGCAGATATTGGTTGGATTACCGGTCATTCGTATATAATATACGGCCCATTGCTTGCTGGAGCTACTACCATGATGTTTGAGGGCGTCCCAAATTATCCAGATGCGGGACGGTTTTGGCAGGTTTGCGAAAAGCATCGCGTCAATCAGTTTTATACCGCTCCCACAGCCATAAGGGCACTTATGGCAGCGGGCTATGATCTGCCAGAACGATATGATTTGTCGTCCCTCAAAGTTATTGGTTCAGTCGGTGAACCGATTAACGAAGAAGCCTGGAACTGGTACTTCCATTATGTGGGTAAGCGCAAAGCTCCTGTAGTAGATACCTGGTGGCAAACCGAAACTGGGGGTATCATGATATCACCGCTGGCTCATATTACAGATACCAAGCCCTGTCATGCCTCATACCCATTACCAGGGGTGCAATTGTCTCTGGTGGATACCCAGGGTAAAGAAATTACTGAAAATGGCGTAGAAGGGCTTTTGTGTATAAAATTTCCCTGGCCCGGAATGATACGTACTACTTATGGTGATCATGAAAGGTGCAGAATAAATTATTTTGCTGCCTTTCCCGGCAAATATTTTACGGGAGACGGTTGCCGAAGGGATGATGACGGCAGATACAGAATCATCGGTAGGGTGGACGACGTCATCAATGTTTCAGGACACCGCATTGGAACCGCAGAAGTAGAAAATGCCATCAATATGTATGAAGCCGTGGTCGAGTCTGCCGTGGTGGGTTTTCCACATGATATCAAAGGTCAGGGCATTTATGCATTCGTAATTCCTCAGCATAAGGTTGAAGACGAAGATGCCTTTCGGAAAGGTATCTTGGAGGTGGTAAGTCATGAAATTGGACCCTTTGCAAAGCCTGAACTAATACAGATTGTTTCCGGACTGCCCAAAACACGCTCAGGAAAAATCATGAGACGCATATTGAGGAAAATAGCGACAAAGGAAACCGACAGTATGGGCGATATATCGACACTGCTCAATCCCGAAATAGTGGATGAACTTATAGAAGGTTTTTTAATTCCTTAATTTCTGTGTAGTTATGAAAGCATATGCCACGATCGGCCTTTTACTTTTGTCCAATATTTTTATGACCTTGGCGTGGTATGGTCATTTGAAATTTGCAGAAACAAAATGGTTTTATAAGCTGGGGCTTTTTGGAATTATTTTAATTAGCTGGGCTATTGCATTTTTTGAATATTGCTTTATGGTGCCAGCTAATAAACTGGGATACCAAGGGCAGGGTGGACCATTTACACTATTTCAGCTTAAAGTAATCCAGGAAGTCATCACGCTATTTGTTTTTACAGTTTTTGCACTGCTCGTATTCAAAACAGAATACTTTAGGTGGAACCATCTTGTGGCATTTATTTTCCTGGTCCTGGCAGTCTATTTTGTATTTAAAAAATAGTATTGATCTACATCAGGAATTTCCTGTATTTGATCTGGCCGGAAAAAGATACAAATAGTCAAGATAATATAATATCCTCAGCGAAAGGCTATTGTCTTGAGGACTTTGCGTCAGGCCCCAGAAATTTTCTGTATAAGACCTTTGATAATAGGCATCAGAGGAAAAGATTTGGTTTTTCCAAACAAATATCAAATCACTACCCGGCGCAAATCTCCAGTTAAGCTGCATGTCAATATTGAAAATATTAACATTTTGATTGTAAGTAGGATCTCCCTTGCTATTTTTCCCATCAAAGGCAATCAGGGAAACGCCTCCCTTTTTTTCAAGTATACCAAATTCCTGATACAAAACTCTTGCCCAATAATGTCTGATTCTCAGATTGATACCTGCTTTTTTATTGAATATCCACCTGCTGGTAATGGCATTATCTACAATTTGCCTATTTCGGATACCAAAAAGGATATCTTCAGGTTTTAATGCAGGTATTTTAACCGGATCTGCAAAAGCTTTGTTTACAAAGCCGGGTTCTGCGTATATATGCGTGATAATGGTATTGGCGAAAAGTGAAAACTTATCGCTAAAACGAATTCTTGGCGCAATAGTATAATTCAATTGGTATCTGCCGGGACTATCAAACCAGGTGTAATTAAACCTAAGGTCATAGGCAAATGGCTTTCTGTAATCGGTAGACACAAATCCACCTATAAGATAATTGGAAGGTATGCTGAGGTAGCTGGAGAAATCTGTTGTTCGGGGTTCAAAATAATCCCTGGTTTCCAGTGGTCTAAACGCCATATTGCCACCTGCACCCACCCTGGTTTTCCAAAGGACGAAAGTACTTATTTCTGTATTAAAGTCATTGAATGCCCTCGGTTGAAAAAGTGTTCTGTAATTGGTTTCCATGCCCGATCGCCAGTATTGAATTTTTGATGATTCGTCCTTATACTCGTTTCTTTCTACCAGGGCATAATAAAATTGTTCGTTGGGACTATATAAAAACCCAAAATCATTGGGATTGTATTGCACAGATTCTGTGCCATGCCCTACATCAAAAGTCCACAATCCGCTGATTTTACCGGCTGACAAGTTGTAGGTATAGCCATTGTTGGATTTGTCTGAAAATATGCGCTGACTCACTGCGCCACTACCTCCAACATGATACTTTTGGTCTTTAGTACGAAAGTCAAAAAACGAGCCTGTCACATTGGCGTCATAGTCTGCACCATCCCTCAATACATTGGTGTTGATGACACTGAAATAAGAGTTGTTGGCCAGATTTTGGTCAACCACCACAGCATTGTAGTTGGTGAGCGGGTTAGTTTTAAAACTTCTTTTATTGCCAATTGCATCTTCATAGATGGCAAATTCTTCTCCAACTATGGCATTAAATACCCCAATCCCAGTACCGCTTCCTGTACGCCCTGATATTTTTGTGGCGTTGTATAATTGAGAAACACTGGGATTTTCCAGTAAAACCTCGCCTTCTCGAAGCTCTTTGACAGCCTTGGCGTAATGCAACGGGGTGCCGCCTACACGCCGCGAATAAAAAAGTCTGCCTCTGTTGAATAGTTCTGTTCCTTCAGTAAAGAACTGTCTGTTGTCTTCAAAAAATACTTCAAAAGGACTTAAATTCAGCACTTGTCTGTCGGAGATGATTTGCCCAAAGTCCGGCACCAATGTCATATCCAGTGTAAAAGCATCATTTATGCCATATTTGAGGTCCATACCTGCCGTATATGCTGTGGCTGCCGACAACTGTCGACTATCAGGATTGTAATTTGAATTGAGGTAGCCAGACACGTATGGAAATAAGGCCAATCTTACCGGCGCTTTGATCTGTTCTATGTCCGTTAATCTGCCGCTTTGTTGCACCCATCCATTGATTAATGGGTTTATCGGACTCCAGTTGGAAGTTTCCCGAAATCTGCGTATTTCTCTTTCAAACTGGATATTCCAATCCTTGTCCGAAGAAAATCGTAAGGCAGAAAATGGAATTCTTACCTCTACATTCCAGCCATTGCTGTCGATATGCACTGCACTTTCCCAAATGGCATTCCAATTGAAGTCCGGCGTATGATTGGACACGATGGCATCAAGTTCTACGCCCGAAGCAGAAACCTGAAATAAAAAGCCATTAAGTCCACTATTGTAGGCGTCTATAAATACGCTGAAGTTGTCCGCATTGCCAAGTTGGTCCCGAATGGAAAATTCCTTAAGAATCCTTTCAGGTTCAGGGTCTGACATGGAAGCAGATATATATATCGCCTGCTCATCATATAAAAACCTGACTTCTGTTGGAAACGAGCAGGGTAGTCCTACGACAGGTTCTCGCTGAATAAAATTTTCAGCAACATCGGCTTTTTGCCACACCTCTTCCTCCAGCCTTCCATCCAGTTTTATGGGCGACGCAATTTTGGTAGCTCTGAGTGTTTTTTCAGGATTAACATGTGCATGTACCGGGTTGAAAATTAAAATGCAATACAGCCATATGGAGAGTGTCACTATTAATTTAATTTTCAAGGCAAATTTTTTAAAATTTAAAGAGCGGCAAAGTTATTTTATTCCCTTGGAATCTTATGGAATTAAGAATTTTTTAACATCGGTTTTGGTGGCCGAAGGACACGTCACCATCATATGCGCAAATTGGTTAATTTTGCATTATATAATCAACGTCAATGAGCGAAAATTGGAAAATAGGTAAGGAACAAAAAAAGGGTATTCACAAAACGAGCGAAAAATGTGTTCTGATTGGTGTAATTTCTGATAAAGAAACAGAGACACAAGTGATGGAGTATTTGGATGAGCTCGAATTTCTGGCACAAACAGCTGGGGCCATCACCCAAAAAGTATTTACCCAAAAGTTGATACATCCCAATGTGAAAACATTTGTGGGAAGCGGAAAACTCGATGAGATAAAAAACTATATTCTGGATCACGATGATATTACACTTGCCATATTTGATGCTGATCTGACGGGAAAACAAACTAACTTTTTGGAAGAATACCTCAAAGTCAAAATTGTGGACAGAAGTACCCTGATATTGGATATTTTTGCGGAGCGTGCGCAAACGGCACAGGCTAAGACACAGGTAGAACTGGCTCAGATGCAGTATCTTTTACCCAGATTAAGGGGACTTTGGACGCACCTGGAAAGGCAACGCGGGGGTATTGGAATGAGGGGGCCAGGTGAGATGGAAATTGAAACAGACCGGCGGATTGTAAGGGACAAAATCGCCCAGCTCAAAAAGAAGCTTGAGAAAATTGATCAGCAGGCACAAACACAACGAAAAAATAGGGGAGAGCTTATTCGGGTCGCTTTGGTAGGTTATACCAATGTGGGTAAGTCTACGCTGATGAATGTGTTGAGTAAATCTGATGTACTGGCAGAAAATAAACTTTTTGCGACACTGGATACCACAGTTCGAAAAGTGGTTTGGGAAGGCATGCCATTTTTGTTGTCCGATACAGTTGGTTTCATTAGAAAGTTGCCACATCATCTGGTGGAAAGTTTTAAGTCTACTTTGGATGAAGTACGCGAAAGCGATATTTTGGTACATGTTATCGATGTGTCGCACCCGCAATACGAGGATCACATCCGGACGGTAGTACAGACTTTAAATGAACTTGGAGCAAGTGAGAAAACGACAATAATGGTTTTTAATAAGGTGGATCTCTACAGGGAAAGATACTTCGATGCTTTTCTTGAAGAGGGCGTGAAAGAGGAAATACTTGGCGAATTACAGGAAAAATTCAAAAAAGAATATCGCTGCGAAAATGTCCTTATATCGGCCATAGGTAAGGAAAACATTGACGCCCTCAGGCAGCGGCTGCAAACTATGATCGCCCATGAGTATACAGTAAGATATCCTTTCCAGGTAAAAGAAT
>JAUMBJ010000099.1:0-5016 GCA_032115755.1 Saprospiraceae bacterium | reverse complement strand
AACGTTAAAGAATCGCTAAAGGTTCGTGGGTTTCTCGAGGCAACGCGTGGAGTTAATCAGTCTACTCCAAAATAATATAAGCAATATTATAAAACAAAATAACAATAACATGACTACTTCATTCTATGATTTAAAAGCAATATCTATTGATGGAGATACTATAGAGATGTCCACTTACAAGGGAAAAAAGATTGTTGTGCTTAATACTGCATCCAAATGCGGATATACACCACAATACAAGGACTGGCAGACTTTTCATGAGCAGCACGGCGATAATTTCGTAGTACTTGGATTTCCATGCAATCAGTTTTTTGGCCAGGAGCCCGGAAGTGCTTCTGAAATTGAAACTTTTTGCCAGAAAAACTATGGGGTTACCTTTCAAATGTTTGACAAAGTCGATGTTAAAGGTAAAGACCAGCATCCAGTGTATCAATGGTTGACAGATCCAGCCCAAAATGGCTGGAATAAGGAAGTTCCGTCATGGAATTTCTGTAAATACCTGATTGATGAAAATGGAAAATTAACGCATTTCTTTGCCTCAAAAATAAAGCCCGACAGCAAAGAGTTTGTGGAAGCTGCAGGTTTGAGTAAATAATTGCAATAAACTTTACAGAAAAACCCAACGCTTTCATTTTTTGTTGTAGGCAGTAATGGTGCCCTTTGGTTGCTCATGACACCGTGCATTTAAATAGTCATTGGGATTAAGCTATTGAAATATGCTTGCAGTAAGACAAACTATTTAATGTATATTTCTGATGGTTACTGAAATTTGTTGATGTGGAATATGTTGTTCAGGGATTGATTTATGGTATGTCGCTAAGTATTTTGCTTGGACCTATTTTTGTCGCATTGACGCAAACTTCCTTATCAGCGGGTTGGAAAGCTGGTATCTGGGTAGGTATCGGAATTTGGATCAGTGACCTTGTGGTCATTTTGGGGAGTTACTTTTTTACATCACAGTTCAGAGAAATGACGACAAACCCCCAGTACCCATTTTGGTCGGCTGTGATTGGCGGAAGTATATTGTCTATAGTTGGCATAATGACCTTTGTGTCTTCGCCAAAACCTGTGACAGAAAATCCTGAAACCAAAAAATGGATGAAATCCGGATACTTTGGCAAGGGTTTCGCCGTAAATTTTTTTAATCCTTTTACCTTTTTTTTCTGGTTTACGCTGATGCACACCTATGGTAGTCTGCAAAAAACTACATCGTATGAAATCGTCATACTTTTTACTACCATACTAGCCACCATAATATTGACGGATTCGGCCAAAGTGTTGGCCGCTGCTTGGATTTCGCATAAAATGAGCCCCCGCATCATTCAAATTACCAGACAAATTGCAGGACTTGTTATCTTTGGTGCGGGCATAGCCATTGTGCTAAAATCAATATAGCTTTTACCACAGGGTGCCCTTATAATCCTGAAGGAATCTCATTGACAACAATGATGATGAATATCAGCGTAGTTTATTACGGTGCTTTTTCGCCCAGGCATTGGAAAATAGGTTAATTTAGATGTACAAAACGACAAATATGCGCTGTTTCATGATGTACTTGCTTATGCTACAGTTATGCTATCTTTCGCCAGCCTTTGCGAATAACCTGATGCCTAGGTCTCCTCTGCCAGTGGTGTATGGTGATACATTGGATCGGGGCTATGCTATGCCTACTTTAGGCACAAATCTGACAGGATATTATGATCCTGCGCGTGATCCAAAGAGGCTGGTATATAACTCGGGTTTGTTTTTGGGTACCTCCCTGATGTCTATAGCCGTATATTGGTCTTTGCCAGAGCATGTCAGCAATTGGGACAGAAAAAAAATATTGGAAGATGGCCCTTGGAACAAATGGAAATCCAATATCCAAAGAGGACCTGTATGGGACAGGGATAATCCTTTTATAAACTATGTCACCCATCCCTATGCTGGGGCATTTTATTATATGAGTGCACGGGGAAGCGGATATAATCAATGGCAGTCATTTACCTATACGGCTCTAATGTCGACATTTTTCTGGGAATATGGCCTGGAAGCATTTGCAGAGGTACCTTCTTACCAGGATCTCATGCTGACACCCCTGGTAGGCGCTGTGTTGGGAGAACATTTTTATGCCATAAAAGGCAGGATCATCCGCAATGACCGAAAATGGCACAATTCCCGCATATTCGGGCAAGTCGCTCTAATCCTCATCGATCCGATGAATGAATTTTTGGATGCCTTGGGCTATAAAACCAGACATAAAAAACTAGACTTTCATTCCATGGTGGTACCACTGACATTAAAGGGGAATTTTACCGGCTTTCAAATAGCGATGAATGCCAGATTTTAATTTATTGAATATTGATATATATTATGATTTATTTTTGATTCATTTGACTTGACTTTTTTATGATCGAATGTAATCAGTTTTTTGGAGTTTACTGTCAACTCCTTTATTGTCAAGCTTTTTCGGGCCTGATTTAACATCCAATCACCAGTTACCAATTACCCCCAACTCATGCCATATCTGCCATGCGCCAAAATCGTAATACCTATTTTTTCTTTCAAAGCCGAGCTTCGAAAGTATTGCCAGCGAAGTATGATTAGCTTCTTGGGCTGCAGCGTAGATATTTTCAAGCTTTATGGTTTCAAAGCCATACTTCAAAGCTGCATTGGAAGTTTCGTAGGCAATACCCTTTCCCCAGTGGCGTCTGACGATTCGATATCCCAGATCATAATAATGACTGTATCCATTGACCGTATCTGTCACATATTTTAATCCCGACCAACCAACAAATTCACCGCTTGATTTTTCAATAATGGCCCATCTCCCGATTCCATGATCGCGATACTGCGCCCTAAGTGATTCAATCATCTTTTCAATCTGCTCCATGGATGTTACCGGCTGATTACCCAAAAATCTATGTACTTCCGGATCCGCGTCCAGGATATATAAATCTTCTTTGTCTTCCATGACAACTTCCCTGAGGATAAATCTGGGCGTTTCACACCGGATAAGGTTATTCAAGTGGTATAGTGATTATGATGTCGAAAATTACAAAATATAAGTAATATACTTACCCGATAGTTGTCACGGTAATTTCATTAAGTATCGGTTGGTATGATCATAGCCGATAAGTTATCGTCACAAAAAGTGTGATATTCTAATCTTAGTCCTATATTCGCTATCAAAACCATTCCTTGTTATGTTCCGATTGGTTGTGAAACAAGTACTTGATGATATGCGGCAGCATCCTTGGATGCCACTATTGTTTTTGCTAGCCTGGGTAATGATCATACACAAGGCCTGGACAATACCCATGACGCACGATGAGGTGGGAACAGCTACATATTATGGACTAATGTCCATTTGGGATATCATTTCCTACACAGATCCATGGCCCAATAATCATATTTTGAATACGCTCTGCATTAAATTGTCCATGGCGATTTGGGGCATCAAAACGTGGGCTATTCGCCTGCCCAATGTACTCAGTTTTGTGCTATATTTTATTTGTTGCTGGAAGATTACCGGACTAATTTCAAAAGCTGGATGGGTAAGGGCGGCTGGATTGTTTTTGTGTATAGCCAATCCATTTTTATTGGATTTCTTTTCTCTTGCCCGCGGTTATGCTATGAGTGTAGCCTTGCAGTCTGCCAGTCTTTATTGGCTGGCCAGGTATATAGCCCAACCTAAATCCTCCTATCTGAGTGGTTCCGTCATTGCTGCGGCAATTGGTGTGTATGCCAATTTTACACTGCTCAACTACTTTATGCCTTTGATTGGACTGTTGGGATTGACCATCCTTTTTCCATGGAAGCCCCGTGATCAGGTAACGTTTAAAAAAATACGAATACTGCTTACAACCACCCTAGTGCTAGCTGCAGTGTCTTATTTACCCATCACCAAGATGGTAGCTACCAAGCAATTTGTATATTGGGGAAATTACAGTTTTTATGTGGATACCGTCATGTCACTGATCTTCAGCACACGACACAATATCCCGTATTTTGGATGGGAGTTTCCGGTATTTGCCAAAGTCATTACCTGGACCATCATAGGAAGTATCGCTATGACGCTCGTGCTTAATAATAGCTGGAAGAAATGGAACCTCACGACGGCATCCATATGCCTGCTGGGATTGAGTTTGGTGTACAATATTCTGCAGCATCACCTGGCAGACGTCCCATACCTAAATGCCCGTACATCGCTGTTTTTTATTCCCATGCTGGCCATACCGATGACATCACTTTTCGAACTAATACGCCAGCGCTTCCATACAGGAGGCATTATACTCAGTATCCTGTGTATCAGTATACTTGGATATCACTATCAAAAGGCCTACAATCCAAGATGCAGTTTTGAATGGTATTATGATGAAAACACCTATGAAGTGCTGGAAGATATTCGTGGTATCGTATCGGCACCAGGCCTTAAGCAACCGATAAAAATAAACTGTAACTGGTTGTTCCATCCCTCCCTACTTTTTCATACCACTTACGAAAATCAAGGCTTTTTTGAACTGGTTCCCTATCACAAAGAGCCACAGCCCGAAAGTGATGCATTGTTTTACTACGCCCAACCGGAAGATAAGGATATATTATTAGACAGATATGATGTCGTGAAGACGTACAATTATAAAACCAGGTTTTTGATGCAACTTAAACCAGCATATCGCTAAATTTTGTCTTATGAACATACAAATACCACAGTGGAAGAGATGGTTGAGTTATGTGTCGGAGGTAAAACTTGAAGAAACGTATTCAGACTATAATGAATATCTGTGTGTCAGCCTGCAAGAAGGACGTATACAGCTATCTACGGCTGACGCTATCTATTCCTTTGCGGATAAATACGACAATTTTCGCCATGCTTTTGAACGGATGAAATTACCTGAAAAAGCAGATGTTCTATTGCTTGGCTTTGGGCTAGGAAGTATTCCTTATATGCTGGAGAAAAAATTTGGAAAACAATATACCTATACCGGGGTAGAGATTGATGGTGAAGTCATCAGGCTCGCCAGTAAGTATGTACTG
>JAUMBJ010000098.1:0-2828 GCA_032115755.1 Saprospiraceae bacterium | reverse complement strand
TCTGATTAAAAGTATGAAATATTACGGATGCCATTCGCCCCTTATGATATTCATTGGGACCATAAACGTTAAAAAATTTAAACCCCGCCCAAAATGGAGGAGCCGACTTCTGTTCCTTTACCCATAAATCAAATTGGTGTTTAGATACCGCATATGGATTTAATGGAAGTAAAGTGTGCAGTAAAGTTTCGTCGTCAGTAAACCCCTTGTCACCATTGCCATAGGTGGCTGCACTACTCGCGTAAATAAGTGGAATACTCCGCGCAGTGCATACATTCCATATTCGCTTACTGTATTGTAAATTCAGCTGATCAAATATCTCAATCCCCTGCGAGGTAGTATCTGTACGAGCACCCAAATGAATTACAAAATCTATCGGCTGGGTTGTTTGTTCAAACCATTCCAG
Organism: Saprospiraceae bacterium; assembly: GCA_032115755.1. Taxonomy (GTDB): domain Bacteria; phylum Bacteroidota; class Bacteroidia; order Chitinophagales; family Saprospiraceae; genus OLB9. Next base: position 2,422 of record JAUMBJ010000098.1, on the reverse strand, counting down.
GAAAATATCGCGATGCATGTATTCACGTACAGCTTTGCCTTCAAAATTCTTTTCCTTGTACAATTTATAAAAATCGTCAACAACGACTACCTCTCGCTCAAATCCATGCTCATTGAGATAAGTCAGCATACAGGAACCAATAAAACCAGATACTCCCGTTAATATGATCATATCAATCTATTTACAAAATTCTACAAATGATGAACCAACCTTTCCGCCCAATTGCGGGCCCAGCTTATCGATTCTTATGGACATTCCAGTTGCCTCCGGAAATGCTGTTTCAAACCCATCAAGAATATTTAAAGCTACAGTTTCCAGCAAATGCTGCGTATTGCGCATTTCATTCGCACATATATTGAATATAATTTCATAATTGATTGTCTGATCAAGCAATACCTGATGTCTGCCTTCTACAGCCATTTTTTTTTCGACCCAAGCATCTATTAAAAAGGTATGTCCTGACTTTCTTTCTTCCTCATAATAACCATGAAAGGCAAAAAATTCAGCCTTTTCAATTCCTATTCTACATGTTGTACTTTTCATCAATCAGCCTTTTTGATTTTTATTAATAACTACTAAGTTATCCTTTAATACGTAAAATTTCTCCAAGCCAAAAGATGGCATTTTGATTAAAATAAAGCTTTAATTTATGGCGTATTTACACTAAAAGTAATACAAAAGTACATATATGCTGAAATAAGGTTTTGTTTTATGAAATATATTTCACAGATGACTTCAGATTGCGTAATTTTGCACCATCAATATATAACCCTACCATATGAGCACAGAAAACTTTATAAAATCATCTAAAACAGATAATTACGAGCATCATGATTATTATGGTATTGATGAACTTTTAAATGATGACCATTTGCTTGCAAGACAAGCCGTTAGAGAGTGGGTAAAACAGGAGGTAAGTCCAATCATAGAGCAATATGCTCAAAAATCTGAATGTCCAACACATTTATTTAAGGGACTTGCCGATATTGGCGCATTTGGTCCAAGTATTCCTGCCGAATATGGGGGTGGAGGCATGGATGAAATTGCCTATGGAATCATCATGCAAGAACTGGAGCGGGGAGATTCTGGTATAAGATCTATGGCCTCTGTACAGGGTTCTTTAGTAATGTACCCCATATACAAGTATGGTGATGAATCCCAAAAGAGAAAATATCTTCCTAAACTTGGCAGTGGTGAACTTATAGGCTGTTTTGGCTTGACTGAACCAGATCATGGCTCTAATCCATCAGGTATGGTCACCAATATTAAAGATGACGGAGATGCATATATTTTAAATGGTGCCAAGATGTGGATTACAAATTCACCGGTTGCGGATATAGCCGTGGTCTGGGCTAAAGATGAACAGGGAAAAATCCGTGGACTTATAGTTGAAAAAGGAATGAAAGGTTTTAGCGCCCCTGAAATCCACGGAAAATGGAGTCTTAGAGCATCTGTCACAGGAGAATTGGTTTTTGAAGATGTAAGAGTGCCAAAAGCTAACCTGCTTCCTAATGTTGAAGGACTTAAGGGGCCTTTAGGTTGTCTTTCAAAAGCGCGTTACGGCATAGCTTGGGGAGCCATAGGTGCAGCGCTTGACTGTTATGATTCCGCCCTAAGATATAGTAAAGAAAGAATTCAGTTCAACAAACCTATTGGAGGATTTCAGCTTACACAGAAAAAACTGGCTGAAATGATTACCGAAATTACAAAAGCGCAACTCCTTGCCTGGAGATTGGGTAATCTTGCCAACAAGGGGCAGGCGACACCTGCTCAAATTTCCATGGCTAAAAGGAATAATGTTCAAATGGCATTGGAAATCGCGCGAGAAGCAAGACAAATCCACGGAGGAATGGGTATTACCGGAGAATATCCTATTATGCGGCACATGATGAATCTAGAAAGTGTTATAACCTACGAAGGTACCCATGATATTCATCTGTTAATCACAGGCATGGATATTACTGGAATGAACGCATTCTCTTAAATGACCAATTACCTAATTATGTCTAAAAAGTGGCAGGTCGAAATCCTAAGCATCATATTTATAGCCGGAATTTGTGCGCTGATTTTTATACCGGTATATTTTCAGGCAGGGCTGCTATATACATTCTATGTGCAAAATGCCATATCAATTATTGTATTTTTTAGTTTTACAAAATATATCTTTTTATTGGAATACCTGCCTTACAGCAGAAACAGATGGTTTAAATTTGCAGGAATTTTCCTGGCTATTCCGATATTTATTTATTTGATCAATAGCCTGTATGATTTTCAAAGATTTCTTGATGAAGAAGGAATTGCCAGTGTTTTGTTGCATACGCAAAACATGGACAATTATGACTTTGGAAAATTTATTCGGTATCAGTATCTGCTTTTTAATACAGGCGCACTTGTTTGTACAGTACTCCTTCCTGTACGGATG
>JAUMBJ010000097.1:0-9437 GCA_032115755.1 Saprospiraceae bacterium | reverse complement strand
AGGTTTGAAAGAGATTCTTGAATACCAGAAATAGAATTCTCGAGACCATTATTTGGTCCTGTCCAAGTCACTTCATATGATGGTGAGGTCCCAGAAACTATAAACGAAATAATGCCGTCATTATCATTTTCGCTTACGGCAGGTTTACTTTCTTCTGCAGATATCTCATTGTAATTTATTAAAAAAGTTAAACTTGCTGTATCTGTGCATAAAAACGCTGGATCTGGGGTAAAAACAAGCTTTATGGCGCCTGATTTCGATGCAGGATTTAACACAAATTGATCTCCAATCTCTGCAAGGCCTAAAACTCCAGACCATTTTCCAGTAATGCCATTTTGGAGTACGGGCAATACCAGATTTCCATTTTCTCTGCAAATATTGGGTATTGGATCTAAAACAGGTTTAACAGGAGCAAGGGCTATAACTTCGGTTTCCAGTATTTCCTTGCAACCATCGTCCCGAATGACCACCACTTCATATTTCCCTGCTTTTTCAGGCGATAAATTTGATATTACCAGAGCATCCCCAGAAAATCCTGAACCATCAGGATTCTTCCAATTATAAGAAATTCCTCCAAAAGCCTTTAATATGATGGTTTTTCCGAAACACGCGGGAGAATCATTTTCAATAGTAGCAAATTGTTCTTGTGAAACTTCAACATCAATTTGTTTGATTATGGTACAATCATTAGTTTTTATTTCAACAGTATAGATGCCTGACATACTTAAGGAGATATTATTGATAACCGGATTTGGAACGTTGCTTGTGAACCCTTCGGGACCAGTCCAGATATAACTCAAACCTCCAGAAGCTTCCAATTGAAGCTTTCCTCCAACACATGCCGGAGAATTTGCATTAATCTGGCCTCCGGAAACAATGCCAATTTCTTTAGAGTAACTCGCTTTGCATCCATTGATATCAGTAATTGTAAGCGTATAGGTTCCGGCATTAAATGTATTGAAAACAGGAATTTCAGGATTACGGACTATACTAGTAAATCCCCCGGGTCCAGACCATGCATAGGATAATGCCTGTGATTCTTCAGCATTTAGTAAAAGCTTATTTCCTTCGCAAAGAGGACCATTATCGAAAAATACGGCGTTGGTTTTATACTCTTCACGACACCACTTTGCGAAATCTCCCTGGAAAAGCATGGCTGAATTCCCCAAAAAATTATAACCTGTAGTATTTGGATTCTCACTAAATTTAAGTGGGCAGAATCTTCTCAAGTTTTCGGGAAAGCAACCTTCCAGCAAATTATTCTGTAAATATATTCTTCTTAAGTTAATCATATTCCCGAAAGTTTCCGGAATATTACCTGTCAATTTGTTGTTGAACAAATGTAAATTTCGAAGCTCAGTTAGATTACCAAAGCTGGCAGGTATTTGCCCTTCAAGCAAGTTATTTCCTATCAGCAGACTTAGCAATTTTCCTAGATTTCCCAGAGATTCCGGTATAGGACCAGTTAGATTATTATCTGAAAGATTTAGACTTACCAAATTTGCTAGATCTCCTAAACCTGTAGGAATAGTACCTGAAAGTAAATTATTGTTCAGTAATAGTATTTGTAATTTTTTAGCCTGGCCTAAATTTTCGGGAATATTACCTGTAAGCTGATTGTCCATTAGCCATAGTTCGGTTAATTCCGGAAGATTGCCAAGGCTTGAGGGAATCATTCCTGTCAACTTATTTTCGTTGAGGAAAACGAATCTCAATGTGGAAATTAAACTTAATTCGGAAGGAATGCTTCCACTAATTTGATTTTGCGTAAGGTTAAGAACTTTTAAACTTTTTGAATTTCCCAGGGCTGGAGGAATTGGTGCAGTGAGCTGGTTTTGTGAGATTAGCAATTCTTCTAGTGAAGCCATTTGACCAAATGATGGAGGTATTCCGCCCTGAAGTTCGTTTTGGTTTAGGTAAAGAAGTTTCAGGTTATTCAAATTTCCTAATGATGAAGGTAGGTTTTTAGTAAAATAATTAAGGCTTAAATTTAAAATTCTAAGATTTTGTAAAGTGCCAAGGTCATGTATTACAGGTCCTCCGAATATATTATTGGATAGATTTAATTCTTCCAGTAGTTTCATTTTTCCAAAGGCCGGAATTGAATCTGATGCATTAGAAACGGTAAGCCTGTTGTCTGCCAAATTGAGTTTGATCATTTCACTGAGTAGGGCAATAGAATCTGGAATAGGGCCTACAAGTTTGTTGGTAGCGAGATTTAGTTCTGTGATACAGCCTGCCGAATTAGTTTTTATGCCATGCCATCCTGATAAAGGCATTGCCGTGAGCCAGTTATTCTTTTTAAGCCATTCATCACCTTTGGTTTCCTTATATAATTTTACCACCACAAGGGAATCCCTTAATCTGTCACACTGACTTAAAATGCTAAAGGCATTAATGGTTATCAGCAATAAAATCAGTACTAAGCGAATTCCATGCATACAGATTTTGTCTTTTAGTGGTAAAACCATTTAGATGTTTAACATATACAAGCGTAAAAAGTTAAGTTTTTCAGAAGTCATAATTTAAAAGTATTATTCACTTGTAAAAGATTCCCTGACATGATCACTTTGCTGTCCATTATCTCTATTAGGGATGCTCAAGTGATGAAGTGCCTTTAGCAATTCCTTATTGGAAGAATTGATTTCCTTAATCATATTTAAAAGAGATGAAATACTCATTTCCTCGCTTGATGCTACTTCTACTAATTTATAGATATCTTCTTCCTCATGCCTGACCATATATTTTTTTAGCAGCAAGAGTTTCTCATGAATTTTATCAGATGATAAATCATTTGTAAAAAATTCATCTTCCAGGACATCATAAAATTTATCTTGGTAAGCAATGATATTAAGATAAAAACGATAGTAGTCATCGGAGGCAATTTTTTTTAATTCCTCCATATTGTGTATAATATCTTTTATATTTTTAGTTGATTGTCCTGCATGTCTGATACCTGTAATAAGACTGGTGGCAATACGTTGTTGGGTTTCATCTAAATTTTTGAATTGGAGATTTCTGTAAAATTTTATCACTTCATTTTCATAGGATTTTAAATCTTCATAGGAGAGTACATCTTTCAAATTGAGCACTTGTATATCAAAAAAGGTGCGGTTTACCTGAACGGCAAGAAAAATAAAACGCTGTGCTTCCTGGGCAAGTGCCTCCAATGAATGAGTTGATTTTTGAAGATTGTTTTTCGAGATGTACATTGAAAATGTAGATGCTCTAACTTTAATGAATTTGTCAAGAAAATCTGCGAGTTTGGAGGTAAACGGTAGGATTAATATTATTCCTATAATATTCAGAAGGGAATGAAATGCTACAAGTCCTGTAAGATTATCGGAAATGGAAAGCCAATTTCTTATTATCATGATAAAGACTGGCATACCTGCAAGTCCTATTCCTGCGACTATTATATTGATGTATATCTGAGACCATCCAACCTTTTTTCGGATGGCATTACTTTTAATCGTGCCTAACAAGGCGGTTATTGTTGTTCCGAGATCGGCACCAATGACCAGATATAGTGATTGTTCATAGGTTACCAGGCCTGCAGAAAGGGCAGATAAAAATATCATTACGGAAGCGGAACTTGATTGTATCAATGCAGTCAGGCAAAGAGCAAACAAAAAGAAAATCATGTGGGGTTGATTTTGCAAAACAGTTAGATCTGTATGTTCTACAACAGAGTTTACGCCCTCATTCATAATATCAAGGCCTAAAAACATAAAGCTAAATCCTAGCACAAATTTGCTAATATGCAATGCCCTGGGTTGCTTAAAAAATATGGATCCTGCTCCCCCCAGAGCCAATAGTGGCAAGATTAGCGTCTGAATATTGGTTTTAAAACCGAGCCAGGAAATCAGCCATCCTTTGGCAGTTGTTCCCAGATTTGCTCCCAGGATAATGCCTATACCGTTGTTTAATCCTATAATTCCTGCACCGGCAAAGGACATGACCAAAAGTACAACCATAGAACTGCTTTGTAAAATCGCAGTGATTCCTGCACCGGCAAATACGGCTTCTAATCTGTTTGAAGTGTGTTTCCGAAGGAATTTTTTAAATGGTCTACCTACCATGGTACGAAGTGCCTGTTCAAGCATCGTCATTCCATATAAAAAGAGGATCAGACCTGCAGCCAGATACCAGAATTTTATGTCAGCAAAACTTTCCAATATCGTCGATTATTACTTCATTAAAGGTAGAAAATAGTGACGTTCGAAGCGACATTACTAAAATAAATTCTTGCATCGAGGTTTATTTTTCAGAATATTGTACCTGCTCATATAACAATACAACCTCTTCGGGCGTTAGCATCCTCCATTTACCTGACGGTAGATCCTGTAAATATATATGCATTATTCTTATTCGCTTTAGCTTTGTGACATGATAATCCAGATAATCACACATTCTTCTGATTTGCCTGTTTAATCCTTGTGTGAGAATTATCCTAAAGCTATTGGTTCCAAGTTTTTCTACAAAACATGGTTTGGTCATAGTCTGTAAAATTGGTACTCCCGAGCTCATTTTTTTGATAAATTCGGGCGTAATCGGGCTATTTACCTGAACAATATATTCTTTTTCATGCTCATTGCGGGACCGCAATATTTTATTGACGATATCACCATCATTAGTGAGCAGGATAAGGCCTTCTGACATTTTATCCAGTCTGCCGACAGGGAAGACCCGTTCCGGTAAATTAAGGAATGAAATAATGTTATCGGGGTCTCTAAGATCCGTAGTGCATGTAACACCGGGCGGTTTATTTAAGGCAATATAGAGGAGGTCTGGTTTGTTAATCAAAGGCTTTGCATCCAGCAGAACCACATCACCCGTTATCACTCTATTGCCTTTTCTGGCTACTATTCCATTAATGGTAACTCTGCCTTCTTCAATGTAATTATCCGCTTGTCTTCGGGAACAAAAACCTGTTTCTGCAATAAATTTGTTTAAACTTTTGCTGTCGTCCATTTAATAAAAAACTCCTTACATATTTAATCCACCGCAAACACTGATGACCTGACCGCTGACATATTTGCCCATATCGCTACCGAGATAAAGGCAAGCATTGGCTACATCATCACCGCTACCCAGTGTTTTTAACGGTATAGCATCCTCATACGACTTCCTTTGATCTTCTGTGAGTACATGTGTCATATCAGTTTCAATAAAACCAGGCGCAATTACATTACACCTAATATTTCTTGAACCCACTTCCTTAGCAATTGATTTAGAAAAACCTATAATTCCTGCCTTGGAAGCAGCATAATTGGCTTGCCCTGCATTTCCAAAAACACCAACTACTGAACCCATATTGATGATAGAGCCTCCCCGGTTTTTCATCATGGGTTTCAATACATGTTTTGTAAGATTAAAAACGGATTTAAGGTTTGTTTGTATCACCTGATCCCATTGTTCTTCGCTCATCCTAAGCATAAGGGTGTCCTTGGTGATTCCTGCATTATTGATGAGAATATCGATCGTTCCAAATTCAGCAACTACTTCATTAACAAGTTGTTCTGATTGTGCATAATCAGAGGCATCTGATTTATAGGTTTTGATTTTAATGCCATATGCATTTGACAATTCTGTGGCGAGAGCCTCTGCTTTTTCTGAGGAAGACACATAAGTAAAAGCTATATTGGCTCGTTCCCGTGCAAATGTTCTTACAATGGACTCGCCTATACCTCTTGAACCTCCGGTAATGAGTGCGACTTTGGTGGTTAATAATCCCATATTCAATATTTTTAACAAAGTTATTATTTATCTGATAATTGCCAATGCATATGCTGTTTAAAAGGAGCGTGTTGATCATCTATCATGATCCTCTTTCCGCTAATTGATTTGTGAATTTTTCTGGTTATGGTGTGCACAACTGAATTAAAAGCTAAAATGGTACCTTTGATGCGAAAAAAATCATTGTGGTTTGTGTGTATATGATAACTTTACTTATGTCGATTTCATGTCGGATAAAATAGATTTTCAAAAAAATCTTTATGATTTTAAAATCCTGCTCAGATCATAGGGATGTTCTAAAATAAAGGGATTTTCAAGGGTATATTTTTTCATAATTTCTGCAAGAAGCGATTTTCTTACTACAGCAATAATGATATGATTTGTTTTTTTCTCCTGTAGCAAAGTAGAAAATAAGGCATGAAAGCCTGTTTCTTCGATTTCAAGTTTTCCAAGTTCATCAATGATGACCACCTCTGATGACATAAAATGATATTTTGTCCATGCTGTAGCGGAGTTAAAACCTTCCTGAGAAAGCAGAAAACGGCCAACAGATATACCATGTTCTTTCGATTCTGGATCTAGTTCGAAAGGCAAAACTTCTAGCGTTTTAGTATTAATAATGTGTTTTTTCCCATCATGCAGTGTAGGTGTTACAAAGCCGCCGGCTATGCCGGGGAAGGTTTGTATGAGTTGGTATAAACTGGTGCTTTTACCTGTTTGAATGTCGCCGGTATAAAGGTAAACCATAACCCGTTTAATTTTGAAACTTTTACATTTTATAGAAAATAACCCCTAGAATGAGGGCTTCAAAAAAGACAATTATTTTACTAGGTCCTGTAGCTTTTGAACCCTGTTCCCTTGCAAAAACTATAATGGATCTGATTTGTGGGAAAAGATCTGTCGTTAATTTAAGGTCTATTTGTGCTGCCGACTGTTTTTTTAAAAGCCATTTGTGAAGAATAAAAAGTATGGAAGGACTAATAATTTTATACAGCAGGATTAAAATAAGAACTGAACGCAAAATTAAAAATAGGGCATTTTTCCAGATTTCGTCTCCGGAATACAAAATTGCAGATACAATCAGGATCGTCATTAGAAGAACAGCTATATTTTTTCTGAAAGGAGATTTTTTGGGTTTGTTATTTTCAATTGTGTCAATTAATTTTTGCTGTATATTTTCATAAAGCATAACTTTTTCGGGTTTGTTTAAAATATTCAATAAATAATGACTAATCCATGCTATACATATTCCGGAAAGAGTATAAATGGTCAGATATAATCCAATAAGTAAATCGCTGGAGCTATAACCTGGTGCAACGCCAAAATTTTTCAATACAGAAGCACCAAAGTTATTGATAGCATCCCAAAGTGGATTACCAAATATTAATGTCAGAACGAGCAGTTTTTGCAGTGCAGATTCCACCATGGATATGATGCATACAAACAAAACGGACCACCATCTGAGGCCAAACCACTGGTATACAACTAGGCCAATCAAACCTTGAAATGCTACGGCGATATATGCCGTAAACGGCGAATGGGGGCTAACTGATAATTTTATCAGGCAGACAATCAGGAGACTTCTTACCATGTCTTTCTGCAAATTGTCGGTCAAGCGAGCTATTAATACTACAATAATACATGCCAGCCCTCCGAGAATTAAACCGGTAAAAGGCAGCTTCATCAGGTGCATTACTCCGCCTATACCACATTCGCTAAATGCCCATAGTGCTGTAAGTCTTTGAATGGCTGCTTTCGAATCAATGGTATGCTGCATTTGAGTCAAATTTTAGAGGAGTACCTTTTTTTATGATACCAGAACTGAGGCATATTGCATTTGCTCCGAAATATACATGATTATCTATTTTGCGATAGGCAGAAAGGGTCTTCAATGGTTCTTTGTAGCTTGTTCCAGTTTCCTGATCAACATTGACCATGACGCATCGTCCACAGGGCTTGATCATTTTGAATATAGCCGTGTCGATTGAAAAATTTCCAAATTTATCTTCTTCATGAGCAATTTGGGTGTCAACGACGATATTTGGTCTGAACCGATTAAATTCTACAGGATTTTCCAGTCTGGCATTAAGTTCTTTAAGGCTTGCAGTTCCCAATATTAGATAAGGATAGCCATCGGCCATAGTGACTGCCACGGATTTATGCAATACGGAGCTATAATGCAATCTGCTTTTATGATCCGCTTGTCTAACCAAAAAAACTTGGAAACGCAACATATCAGAAAACCATTCCGACAGAAATGAAGGCGTTTCATATGTCACACATTCATCATCCCAAACGCGAAGTATGTGTTTTTTTTGTTCAATTTGATCATAGCCGAATGTTATAGATTGTCCTTCAAAAGTAACTGTAATATCATTTTCGTTGATAGAGGTTTTGAAGCGCGCGAGGACAGGGACATCGCGCTGACTAATAAACGTTTTATAGTCCTTTGTCAGAAGCCACGTTCTGTCCAGATAAAAGCCTTCTGGATTTGCTACCCATTGATCTGGAGAAAAGCCACCTAAGCTTTTCACCGGATAAATATTCAGCTGCGAAATGGAATACATTACTTGCTTTTTGCTTTTCGTATGATTCCATTTGGGTATACTTCCACAAAATCTTCATCGCTATAGAGAACACTCCTGATCAAATTTAAGTCGGATACAGGCGGGATGGATATGTTTATTTTATCGTAAAAGATCAAATTAAATGTTTTTAATCCTGTAGGCGTATAATAAAATATATTTCGACCATCAAATTGTGTTGTGCGTATTTCGCTAGCTTTAAAATGTTTAATAAACGCACCATTTTCATCAAAAATAAAAAATCCCTGATCTGGATCAGTTAGTATCACGGCGTTTTCCGCAACGGTTATTTTTTTGACATCTATTTTAGAAATGCCAAGCTCATCTAGGGATTTTGATTCAGTTAGGATTTTACCATTTGCATCAACCTTCATCAATTTATGGCTGAAAATCCAGTAATTGTTGTCGAGATCAGATGCTATTGCGTTTACATTGTTGAAGCCAATATTGGTTAGGTTTATTTCGAAAAGAGCGGACAAGGTATTATCTAGGATAACAGCTTTTTGCTTATTTTTATAAAACACAATTATTTTTAAAGGATTACTTGCGTCAATGACTTCTATTTTGCCATATTTTGAATTGGTGTATTTAAATAAGAGCTTGTTGGATTCAGAATACATGTAAATAGCCTCCTTGGGTGTCACTATATATAATCTTCGAAGTGCATCATATGCTACAATACCTGTATGCATATTAATATCGTACTGCAGCTGGGGTTCATCAGCAAGCGATTTTTTAGAAGTTTTACATCCTGACAATAAAATAGCTACCCAAAAAAATATCATTATGCGCATATTAATCAGCTTTTATACATTTGTAATTAAATGTTTGTGATCGCTTTCAAAAAATTGGAGGGTAAAATCGTTTCCATCAAATACTCCAAAGGAGTAATGATATATCCAGTCTCCCAGATTGACATACCTGGAAGTATTGTTTGAAAGCCTCCAGTCAACAGGCAGATGGCGATGTCCAAAAACCATATAGTCATATGGTTTTGTCAATATTTTTTCTTCACAATACTTTAGCAGCCATTCTTTGTCTTCTTCCCAGGGTTCTTCTGCGGTCATCATTCTGCTTTGTTTGCTGAAATGTTTCATCAGACTTATAGCTGAA
>JAUMBJ010000096.1:0-9121 GCA_032115755.1 Saprospiraceae bacterium | reverse complement strand
TTTTTAATATCGCAAAAGCATCAATAATTTCCTTTGGCATTTTGTGCCCGCCAATTTTAAAGTTTTCAGAAGAACGCTGCGTTTGAGCGCCCCAATATCTTTCAGCAGGAACATCTATATAGCCCATGCTGTCTTTTTCTTTTCTATAATTACTCATATGACTAAAAAATAATTGGTTAAAAAATCACTTAATGCTTTTTGATTTATTGTACCAAGGAAGTAAAATCAGAAATAAAAACCCAAAAATGACATTTACCCCAATCTGAATAGAGAAAAAAACAATATTTGCAAAAGCAAACGCGTCGCTACCAGATACACCATACATGCTAAGACTTTCTCCTACCAGCATGTGATAACTTCCCATACCACCCGGCGAAGGAAATAATATCCCCAAACTGCCAAAAGTAAACACCATCAATGCTGCAATTGCCCCAAGTGCCATGGTCGGAGAAAAAGCCTTGAAACTCACATACAACATGAAGTAATATATAATCCAGATGCCAGCAGTATAAAAAAGGAATAGCGGAATGCTTGACACTTTGCGTACGCTGGCAACACCGTAATAAAACCCTTTAATTTTATCCCAAATCTTTTTAGCAAAAGTTGTGTGTAAAATGGATTGCCGAAAATACCAGAAAGTCAAAAAAGACATACAAATGCCCACCAATACCAATGTCCAAAATATTGGGGCCGCCGAGATTCCTGGAATTTCCAGAGACCAGCGCGCATTTTGATTCAGGTAATCTGAGAAGTCACTTCCACCAAAATATAATGCCATTAAAATAACCAGCCCCAAGCAAATGACATCAAATATCCTATCCGTAAAAATAGTACCAAGTACTTTTTCTACCGGGACCTTTTCATATCCCGAGAGCATTCCAGCACGTAATATTTCTCCAGATCGTGGAATACCCAAATTGGCCAGATAATTGACCATGATTGTTCCAAAAAGATTAAATAAGGAGGTTTTGTATTCCAAAGCATCCAGCATCATTTTCCATCTCAAAGCGCGGAAAAGATTGGTGACCATAAATAAAACCATTGAAAATCCTATCCACCAATAATTGGCAGAGGCCATATCCTGTAACACTTTTTTTAACAAACTACAATCATTTGATGCAATTCCTTTTAGCTTGCAGTCTTCAAGGTATGCTGTATTTTGATTTTGGTAAACCAGATATAATACGAAGAAACCTACAGCGAAAAACACCAACGTTTTAAAAACCTGAGTCAGACTTTTCTTCATAAATTTAAGCTTAAAAAAGAAAAGGCACGAGGTGATTTTTCTTTGGAATAAATCAACGTATAAATATCATTCATGGTTAAAACGCAAATTTCTTGAACAGCTTGTATATGGTCTATTAGATAAGCCGGTTATTTTCGTCCGGAAAAACGGTAATAGCTTTATAGTTTCGGGCTTCCTCTGGTGTCATAAGCGCAAAAGACATAATAATAACCACATCACCGGGTAATACTTTTCGGGCAGCTGCCCCGTTGAGACACACCGTCCCGGTTCCGCGCGGCCCCTTGATTACATAAGTCTCAAACCGTTCGCCATTATTATTATTTACAACCAACACTTTTTCTCCCTCTAGAAGTTGCGCGGCATCCATTAAATCCTCATCAAGGGTTATGGAACCTACATACTGCAAATTAGATTCCGTTATAACAGCGCGGTGAATTTTTGATTTATGGATGTGTAGCAGCATGTACTTTGATCTATTGTAAGTGCAAATATCCTATAAAATTATAAGAAAACTATATTTCAGGACCATTTTCAAAACCCTCACCATCATTTCGACCTGACTTTTTCTTGGCACTGTTTAGTCTGTAAGAAAGTGTTGCGATCACCGGAGCCCGTCTCCATTGCTGTTCAGAACGCTCATAAAAGTCAAAACCCTCGCCCCCAAGTTCGATATTTTGTCTTCGATAATTGAGCAAATCCCGGGCCGCTAGGGTAAAACTCATGTTATTATTGAAAAAATCCTTGTTGAAGGCGATATCAACAATATATTGTTCTTTTCGCCAGCCCTGTGGAATTCTTACAGGCGCACGATAATTAAATCGCAATTGAAAATCTGTGTTTTTCCAAAACGAAAGTCTTGTTCCAATTCTGGAAAACCAACTGTAGGAATCAGCACTCAGGTCGGTATTTTTATAAAATCCTGAAATAGTGTTTCTGAAAAAATTTACATTCCCATCTACACGTAACCAGGAGTTTGCAGTGTAAGCAAACAAAAACTCGCCCCCATAATTTACAGATGATGCCAGGTTGAGGGGTTGCGCAAAGGAAGTACCATCATCCTTAAATTCTCGCCATCGCTGAATAACGTCTTTGGTGTTTCGGTAATACAGGCTAGTACCAATATTACCCTTTTCCCAGAATTTCATATGTCCCAGTTCATAGCTGTCGGTAGTTTCGGGATTTAGGTTTGGATTACCAGCATACAAATTTCTACTGTCGGTAAAATTAATAAATGGGTTTAACTCCCAGAAGCCAGGACGACGAATGCGGCGGCTATAGCTCAACTGAAGCTGGTTTTGATCTGGAAATTCATAATTGATATGCCCACTGGGAAACAGTTGAAAAAAATCCCGGGGATATTCTTCTCCAGAATTTACAAGTGCAGTTTTCAAATATGTATACTCTCCCCGCAAGCCACCTTGATAAGAAAATCGCCCAGTTTTACTACCGAATATAGCATAAAGGGCTTCTACATTTTCGTGATAGGTAAATCTATTTGACAGATTTTGAAGGACGTTCCATTCTCCATTAATAAGTTGTTCTACCAGAAAATCATTTCCAATATTTCTAATACCGCTGCGCAATCCTGCCTCAAATTTGGTGTTTTTATTTACCGGAAGCACATAATCCGCTTGAAAAACAATATTTCCTTGTTTTTCATCGCCGGTTGTTTTTTGCTTTACAATGTTGTTTTCAAGGACGCGGTTTAGGTAATAGGATTCATCATAATCGCTGACTTCTTTTTCATCATTTTGTGAAAACTGGAAAGATGCAGTTAATGATTCATTTTCTCTTGAAAAACTGCGCTTGTAATTTATAGCATATTCTAAAGTCGGGCTAGTTTCCTTCTCTTCCTCCTTTCGAAGGGTGTAATTGTTTGTAGGAATCAGAAAACGGTCGCGTTCTTGCCCAGGTAAAAAAGTGTAATCATAGTAATGAACGGGAATAAGACTATTGCCCAAACTGTAACGAAACAAAACAGAACCGGTAAGCACATCTTTAGGGCTCAGGGTATAATCTATCCCGCCTCGTATACTATTGGATAATGTATTTCTGGAACCGTCACGAACAATATGTGTGGCAGTGATAGGGCTTCCTGCAACAGCAGAGTATCTTTCCTGATATGCATAACCATCAGCCGGATTTGTATTATGATTAAGCGCGTAATTGGCAAAAAAATTGACATTTTTTCGCCTCCAGTTGACATTTGCACTGGTCCCGAAAAGTAAGGGATAACCGGATGACAGGTCGAAGGATCCATTTACGCCTATTTTGGCATCTTTTTTCAAAACAATATTGATGATACCTGACATACCTTCTGCTTCATATCTGGCAGAAGGGTTGGTAATCACTTCTACACGGTCTATCATGCTGGCAGGTATGGATTTTAATCCTGTACTACCATCATTACCTAATAATCCGCTGGGCCTTCCATCAATTAAAATTCGGACATTTGAACTTCCACGCAAGCTTACACCGCCATCGATATCTACCGTTACGGAAGGCACATTATCCAGGATATCCACGGCATTTCCCCCTTTGTTGGAGAGGTCCTGACCAACATTAAATACTCTTTTGTCCAACGCGAACTGTGTTTCATTCTTTCTGGCTACTACCTCTACTGTTTCAAGGGCAATGTTGGTGCCTGTTAAAACAATGGTTCCGGCATCAGCTATATTTGACGACCAGGTTAACTTTTGGACCATCTTTTTTTCATATCCCAGATATTCGGCAACCAGGTATATCTCTTTTGACAAAATATCCAGGGTAAACACACCACCAGATTCTGTTAAAACACCACCTACGAGCGAACTATCCTGCAAAGCATAAGCAGAGATGGTGGCAAATTCAAGACCAACACCTTCAGCATCTGAGACTTTACCACGAATGATATAATTTAATGGTGTTTGTGCAAAAATGAATGAAGAAAATATAAGGGATAGAAAAACCAGATAGTTTTTGGTATGCATGTATTCGTTTTCTTATTAGTTTATTATACATATATGCTATTAAAAAGTTTAATTTCTAATTTAATAAAAGTCTTATAAAAAGAATTCTGAACTAACGCCGTTAAAATAAGAAAGCTAGTTTAGGGTATATACAGGACAATTTATTTTTTGTAAAGCGGAGAAATAAATTGACGTTTTACCCACCTTAAGATGCGCATTATCTGAAAGAAAAAGTTTTTAATATATCCCGTAATCTTTCTAATAAAAACAGGGCGTCCGGCACGAATCAAAGGATTCATATCTGCAAGAAAAACCCTTCTAGAGCCATTCAAATAACCATTAAAAACCAAGTAACGAAAAGAAGAATCCCATGTAGGATGCGGATCAACCCTTAATACAAAATCTTCACAGGGTTGCTTAGAAGGAATACGAATTGCATGTATCTCTTGTCTAGAATAAATATCTATCCATCTGATGGGAACTGTGCCATCGCCAAACTGAGGATAGTCCCAGGATTCTAAATAAGTATCCGTAACAATATATCCGTTTGGATGAACCGAAGGGTGACCAGAGCCTATAACATTTTTAACTATTTCTTTTAATTGAGTTCCATCATATTTGAATGAAATAAATCGCATAGCTCCTTTCTTCAAGCGTAAATTGAGAGAAATATGTTCACCGTCGGGACACCATTTGGCATGATGTGCACCTTTTGAAAAAAGATTAGGACCTACAGGACAAAAAATTTGACCATGAGGAAAATCCATGGTAAACCATGCAAAGCGCAAATTGCGCAAGTTTTTTTCTGCAAAATTTATGGTATCCGCTCCTGTGTGTTCAAACCATGCCAGACTCATCATTATTTTAGTGCCTTGTCGGTTAAATTCACAGTGTGAACCATAAAACTCGTATTTTTCAAAATCATCAATGACAATTTTAGGAATAGAATTAAGAATTAAATCCTTTATAGAAACAAGAAGATGACAATCGCCCGATTCAGCATCTGTTAAAAAAAAGCCATCATCAGCTGTAAGACCTGGACTTTTTCTTAGTCTTTCTTTAGGTACTACAACGCCATAACCTGACTGTATTTTCCTGAGAAGCGTTATATTAGGGGAAAGCAACCATCTTCCATTTGGAGACACTTGATAGACTGTACCATTTAATCTTTTTCTATGGTTTGAAAACGGATCGATTTTCCAGGCAAAAGGAGTCCAAAATTTTGTATCTACATCATTAAAAAATAATTCATTATCTGTTGATCCCCAATAAATATTGGCGCCAAGTTGAGGCTCCCAACCACAAGTTTGTGCTGCCAGAAAATGGCTTCCAGTCATTAAATCTATAATAAAAACATTACCGGTTTCTCCTGGTTCCGGTTGTCGGTCTTCAAAGGGAAGCTGGAATACAGCTACATATTTACCGGACGGACTTATGGCAGAAGAATTAAAAAAACGGTGCATACATCCATTCAATGCAGAAGTAAGACACCAAACAGGAACATTTGGATTAAATGAATTATACCTTTTAAAGGAATGATGTATTTGCATTTATAACCGTGGATATGTGTATAAAAAGGTTAAAATAATCAGCAAATATGAAAATCTTTTCCACATGAAGACAGATTCATTTATGTGAATTAAGCAAAAATCCAACAACTATCCTCTTTATACCTGAAAAAAGCAGGTAGAATAAGTTGAGGGGTAAATAAATTTTCTTGAAAAAACACGGTAGAACCAAAGCGATTTGATTCGTTTTTAGTATCCACAAAAAAGATCTCCAAAGGCAATTATTATCTTTTTTCTAAAAATAATAAACCTTATATGCAACAGGGTTTTTTATACTATTGGAAAAAGTCCTGTATTTTTAATTGAAACACGATTAAGTATATGAATAAAGACCTTATTTTACGTGAAAAGTTGGCAATACAAAGAACAGTAATGTCCAATCAGACAACATTACTCTCCTTTGTGCGCACAGCATTGTATTTTTTAGTGGCAGGTCTAAGTATTAGAAACCTTTTGCAAATAGAAAATAGTTTTTTACTTGAAATATTATTGTTTTCTTCCTCATTTCTGATTTTATTCCTGGGTATCAGAAATTATTTGGTTCAGCAAAAAAAGATAAAAGACAGCGAAAAACATATTGGTGATTATCAAATGGAATATTTTTCAAACTAAAATGGATTCCGATACTAAATGACCTGAAACCCACCAGCATATGGGTCGTCCGTAGGGTCTACCAGAATCGTATTATATCCATATATTTTTGCCCATCCTTCAATGCCTGGAATGATCGCCTTATATGGTCCTAAGGCTGTTTCTTCCTCAATGGTCCCACGAAATACACTACCGATGTAGCTTTCGTGGATAAAGGAATCCTCTTTTTTCAACAGCCCTTTGGCGTACCATTGTGCCATACGTGCAGAAGTTCCCGTGCCACAAGGTGAGCGATCGATGGCTTTGTCACCATAAAAAACCGCATTTCTAGCAGTTGAAGAAGCAGCAATAGTTTTACCTGCCCAAAGCACATGAGTACATGTGCTGATATGCTTGTTTTCAGGATGTTCGAAGGTATATTCCTTATTTATGTTTTGACGAATCTCTCGACTATACCGAATAAGTTCATCTGCCGTAAAATTTTCAAGACCTGAAAAATTCTCTTGAGGATCTATGATAGCATAAAAATTTCCCCCATAGGCTACATCAACCATGATATTTCCAAGTTCGGAGCAGTAGACCATAAGGTTTGAGCGATATAGAAAAGATGGTACATTAACCAATTTTACACTGGACACTTTATTACCGCAAAGGGTATAGGAAACGCGAATCAAACCTGCCGGTGTTTCAAGAGACAAATATCCCGGATTTTTGGGAATGATAAGCCCTTCTTCAATGGCAATGGTGACCGTACCAATCATCCCGTGGCCACACATAGGTAGGCACCCACTTGTTTCTATAAATAAAATACCGGCATCATTATCGGGCTTACAGGGCGGATAAATAATACTACCGCTCATCATATCATGACCTCGTGGCTCGAACATAAGACTTTTTCTTATCCAGTCATAGGATTTTAGAAAATGAATCCTTCTTTCCATCATGGAATTGCCATCCAGTATTGGGCCGCCTCCGGCAATAACCCGCACAGGATTTCCGCAGGTGTGGGCATCGATGCAGAAAAATCTCTTTTTTTCCATGGTGAGGTTAGATTTTTTCTTTGGAAAAAGATTGGTTAATTTTTCTCCACAAATGGAGGGGGTTTTCATTTTTAAGGGCATCTGGAAGCAAAAAATCAGGACAATCCTGCCAGCAAACCGGCCTTACCCATCGCTTTATGGCATCTGCTCCCACAGAAGTAAATCTGCTGTCCGTTGTAGCTGGGTATGGGCCTCCATGCACAGTAGCATGTGCCACTTCAACACCTGTTGGAGCTCCGTTGAATACAATTCTACCGGCAAATCCTGCACAATTCCTGATCATTGCTTCGCAGCGCAGCAATTCTGTATCAGTACCAAAAACAGAAGTAGTAAGTTGGCCAGCAAAGGAGGACCAGACCTTTTCCAGTTCATGTAGATGATCACAGCAAACAAAAAGGGAAAACGGTCCAAAAACTTCTTCCCGTAGGAGGGGATTTTCCAGAAAGGTTTTTGCGCTTACCTTTGCCAAAACAGCAGGAGCTTTCAAATCTTCGCTTTCACCATGCTTATAGATTACATCTACGCCTTTCTGTACTAAAGCTTGTTCCATGGACTGATGATAATTTTCATAAATACCACGGTGGAGCATCTTGTAGGCCGGATGTTGACTAATTTCTGTGGTAAGTAAGTGCATAAATTCGTCCAGAATTTCTCCTTTTACGCCAATCAGGATGCCGGGATTGGTACAAAACTGTCCAACACCCATGAGGATAGAGGCACCAAGCGTTTTGGCTATTTCATGGCCTTTCGTAGATATCGCTTCCTGCATAAGAATGACAGGGTTTACGCTTCCCATTTCAGAAAATACCGGAATTGGGTTGTCCCGTTGCTGGGCATAGTCATATATTGCCCGACCTCCAGAAAGACTTCCGGTGAATCCTACGCCGGCGGTTAGTTTGTGCTGAACGAGGTATTTACCAGTTTCAAAACCGGGGTCATCTACAAGTTGAAATAAAGACAAAGGGAGACCACTTTTTTCTATGGCATGCGAAATGGCATTTCTACAAAGCCTAGCGGTTTGGGGGTGTGCAGGATGCATTTTAACAATTACAGGACAACCTGCAGCAAGGGCAGAAGCAGTGTCCCCCCCAGGAGTACTGTAAGCCAAAGGAAAATTGCTCGCACCAAAAACGACTACCGGACCACAAGGTATTAGCATTTTGCGCATATCCGGACGCCGAAATGGTTTTCTATGGTCATCCGCTGTATCAATGACCGGTTCCACCCATGAACCCTCCCCGGCAATATCGCCAAACATCCGCAATTGCATACAAGTACGGCCTAACTCACCCGAAAAACGAACTTCCGGCAGGTTCGTTTCAGCACAAGCTGCGGAAATAATGGCTTCGCGATCATTTTCCAAAGCTTCAGCTATAGCATACAAAAGAGACTTTCTGGTATTTCCGGTACTATATCTAAAGGTTTCGAAGGCCTGTTGGGCATTTTGCATGATGATATCCAGGTGCTCCATGTTATATGTCAAGTTTTGGTCTGTTATTTAAGGCATATTCAATGACGGTTAAAACACGCCTTCTTTCTTCTCCAGAAAGTAGAAGTCGTGGCTTACGGACATATTCCGATCCCAAGCCTACAGCAGTTTCTGCCAGTTTTATGTATTGAACGAGTTTAGGATGTATATCAAGTTCCAGCAGAGGTAAAAACCAGCGATAGACTTCAACCGCCGCAGCGATGTTGCCAGACTGAATGGCATTATAAATAAATACCGTT
>JAUMBJ010000095.1:5782-14502 GCA_032115755.1 Saprospiraceae bacterium | reverse complement strand
TATTAAACAACGTATTGCACAGACCAAACGGAACGTTGGATGGCAGTTCCACCGGTATCATAAGAATTAGCGGTACAGCTGAAGATGCAACTGCAGGAGCGCTGATTACACATTTGTCTAATAATAAGAATTCTCTTCTAACCCCCAATATTGTATCTGTAAGCAGAAATGCTGATGAGAAACTCGATCCAAGAGTTTGTAAGGATGGAGCAGCATATACTACAGCGCTTGCTGAAATACCTATGGGTGATAATTTTTATACCCAGGTTGATTTTAAAGGTGCATTTTCTGCCAATTGGGAAGAATTGTGGATAAAAGATTGGACTACATTAGCTAGAAATAAACATTTACCAAGTGCTCCGATAAATTGTGCTGTAGCAACGACTGATGAATTAATTTCTGATCATGTTGTTTTCTATCCAAATCCGGCTTCTGATTATTTTATCATAGAAAATAATAATGAAGAAGAAATAAGTGTTGAAGTTATGGACTTGTTAGGTAGGGTCATCATAGAAACTATGACATTACCTTCCTTTGCAAAGTCAGATATCTTAGTCAATCACATGCAAAGTGGCGTATACTTCATTAGTGTAACTACTAAGATGGGAGCCAAATCAACTAAAAAATTAATTGTGGAATAATGAATTTCAGGTAGCAAGTCAGGTGAGATGGGCTTGCTACTTTTTTTAACCAAATCTATATTTATGAACATTAAGAACTTCTTATGCATTTTTTCGATTATTTTATTAATCGTTCCGTTTCTTTCCGGTCAGAAAGTAGTCCGAATAGCTGGTAAAGTTGTTGACAAAAAAACGGGTGAAACCCTCATTGGTGCAAGCATTCAATTGAATAAAGGCACCGAGATGGTAAACGGTACTACTACAGATTTTGATGGAAACTACTTAATGGAAGCAGCACCAGGTGTGTATACTTTGACGGTTTCCTATGTGTCTTATCAGCAGCAGGAGTTAAAGGAGGTAGAGTGTATCAAGCCAGAGAATGTATTTGACTTTATTTTGGAAGAGGAGGGTTTAACTTTGGGCGAGGTTGTTGTGACAGCGCAAAAAGTTACCAATACAGAGGCAGCCCTCGTGACTTTACAAAGACGATCATTTAACATTCAGGATGGAATGTCTTCCCAGCAGATATCCAAGACAGCAGTTTCCAACGCCGCAGAAGCTGTCAAGCAGGTTTCAGGAGCCGTTGTTGAAAATGGAAAGTTTATTGTCATGAGGGGTCTTGGCGACCGATATTCCATTTCTCAGCTGAATGGAATGGCAATGCCAAGTACTGATCCTTATAGGAATAGTTCATCACTGGACCTTATTCCATCTCAGATGATTGAGAATATAGTCACTTTAAAGACATTTACGCCTGACTTGCCAGGTAATTTTTCTGGTGGTTTGGTGAATGTAACTACAAAGTCATTTCCAACTAAGTTCACTACTTACTTAAGTATTTCAGGATCTTATAACACACAGTCTACAGGAATTACTGATTTTTTGGGTCATGGTACGGATGCTGGGAAAACAGATTGGTTAGGAATTGACGATGGTGGAAGGGCTTTACCAGGAATATTACTTGATGAAAAAAACAGGTCTTTGCTCAATCAGACTACTTATCTTAATGCCAGAAGAGGTGATGCACAATATAACAATCTCAGACAATTGTTGAATGAAAGTTCACGATCACTAAGTAATGTCTTTGCTCCATCATTTAAAAGTACAATACCAAACCACGGATTAAATTTTTCATTAGGTAACAGTCACCTTATGGGAAAGACAACCATCGGTTATTCATTGGGTGTGAATTATTCCAATGAATTTAATCATTACAATAATGGATTGGTCAACACGTACACCAATAATGGTATTGGATTGTTTGAATACCAGAAACTGGTAGAATCAAAAAGTGTTGAAACCCCTCACCTTGGAGCTTTAGCTAATCTTTCTTTTAAATTTGGTGGTAATCATGCTGTAAATTTCAATGCTATATTTAACAATGATACGGATATCATTGGGCGTAGGCAATCCGGATCCTTTGTAGGTCAGCTGTCAACTCCTAATGGATTATTTGTAACCAATTCAATGGAATTTATTAGTCGGAATTATACCTCTTTTCAAAGTTCCGGTAAACATGTCTTTCCGGGATTAGGAAACCTTGAGATTCAGTGGAATGGTTTAGTAAATAGCTCGAAGCAGGAAGAGCCTGATTCAAGATATTTTGCTTATGTTCAATATGAGGAGGACGGTGAAACATTTTATGCAATCAATGATGCAGAATTCAGAGCACCTTTTCATTTTTTCCGGGATTTGGGTGATAGATCTGCAGAAGGAAAAATTGATTTTTCATTGCCTTTTCTAACCGGTGGAAAGCAGGGAAGCACTAATGTCATAAAAGCTGGATTGCTCTACAGTAAAACGTCGCGTTCATTTTCAGAATATCAGTTCCAGCACAACAGACACGGAGGTGTTCCGGTGAGTATAAATTTTGATAGTTATAAAGGAGATTATCAGGGATATTTCTCTCTCGATAATATGGGGGTAATTGATACTATAAGGGATGCTTCAGGCAATACAAAGCAATATACAATAGGTTATCACTATATTAATCAGATTAATAATAAGAATTTTTATGATGGTTCGCAGGATATTGGTGCCGCTTATGTGATGGCTGTTTACAATCTGAGTGAAAAGATAAAATTGGTTGGAGGAGTCAGAGCTGAAAGGACAAAACTATTTGTCGAAAGCAGAGACACTTCATTGGTTCCCAGCAGCTTGGATATAACTGATCTTTTATATTCAGGAAATTTGATTTATGCCTTGAATGATAAATCTAATTTAAGACTTGCTGCAACAAAAACGCTTGCAAGACCAAATTTGCGGGAATTAGCTCCTTTTGAACAGTTTGATACCAAGAATGGATTCTTTAATATCGGTAATCCAAATCTAAAAAGGACATTAATTTATAATTATGACATCAGATATGAAATATATCCCGAATTGGGTGAACTGGTAGCGGTGAGTGTATTTTATAAGAATTTTACAGATCCAATACTGAGGACATTTTCTCCAACAGCTACTATACCAGAATTGGGATACCTAAATATAGATAATGCCAATGTCTTTGGTGCAGAACTCGAATTGAGGAAAAACCTAGGATTTATCAGTTCAAGATTAAAGAATTTTAATTTTACGACCAATATTGCTGTCATACAGTCAGGTTACAAAATTCCTGAAACGGAACTTAAGGCATCGCAAACGGTTGATCCTGCCTATAATCAGACCACAAGACCATTCCAGGGTCAGGCACCATATATAGTAAATGCTATTCTCTCTTATGCCAACCAGGAACTTGGTTTGGAATCTACAGTTTCGTTTAATGTTTCGGGCAGGAGGCTTTACAATATTTCTTTGTCAGCTGTACCGGACGTATATGAAATGCCTTTCCCTATATTGACGTATACACTATCCAAAAAAATCGGAGAACACATTCAAGTTGGTTTTGCGGCTAAGAATTTACTGAATCCTCTAAATCAGAAAATTCAAGTGAATAAAGGAGTAGAATATACAGCAGAGCAATTTAGAATAGGCAGATCATTTGGATTTAGTATTGCCTACATTATAAAATAATAGATTTGGTTTATCTCACTTCCAAACAAGCCGGACCAATAACATTTGGTCCGGTTTTTTTATTTGTATATTCTACATTTCCAGCCGAAGTGATCTGATATAGGGATATGATGTAAAACACGTTCGCTATCTTCCGTTTTTAAAGCTTTACTTGGATCAAAGATGAAGGCGTAGTCAAGTTTTCTATTATACTTTTTATTAACAATATATCTATTTTCTTTACCTGAATAGGTTAAGTCTTCTGCTTCAATCTTAGGTTTGGAGTCTAAAAAATTCATGGTGTATATAATAAAATTATATGCTTCTGAACTCTTTATATCTGGATGGTTGATATTTAAATCACCTGCAAGGACGGTAGGAAAATATTTGAACGAAGGGTTTTCATCAAATAAACGTTTTATATATTCTAGCTGATTAACTCTTATTTTTTCCGCTTTTTCTGAATCTCCGGCATATAAGTGTGTATTAAGAATATTGATATAATTGCCATGTACATTGATTATTGACCAAAGAACGCCTTTAGCTCCAATTTTTTCAATAAAACTATAACTACTATCCGGGAAAGGGAAGAAGTTTTCAGCAATAATGGGATAAATGGATAACGTTAATAGACCACCTTGGCAATCCATGGCTATGAGACCATGCTGCAGTTTAGTTTTATTTTTAATACGTTTTGTAAGATACTTTGAGGATAAACCTGAGATTAATTTTTTACGTAGTTTTTTATTAAATGTTTCCTGAAGACAAATCACATCACTATCGGTTTGTAATAAAAAATAATTAATCTTGTTAAATCTATTTTTTTGATCATGTCCTGGTAGTTGTAATGGCAACCCCCAGGTATTAAATGTAGTGAGTGTAAAGTCTGGATTAAGCTGGTTTTTAAAACCACTGTACTTGCAATAGCCTTCGAAATAGGGTAATTTCTCTGCATGAAGAGAAGGCGGGGTACTACATGGAGCAAGCAATAATATAAGAGATGCCAAATTTTTTCTCATAGAAATTTATTGAGTATAAATTCAATAGTTTCTTGATAATTATTGTATTCAATTTTATAATCAGTGGAGTTTTTATTTTCCAACCAATGGTAAAATTCGTTTTTAGTAACTTGATTTAGAATATCTAATTTTTTAACGCCTATTTGCTGCAGAGCGTAGGCATTGCATTGTTGCTCATATTGCCCCTTAATAGGAATAGTAAGTAACTTTTTTCCGAGATAAAGTGCTTCTGCAGGTGTCTCAAAGCCACCACCAGTTAAAAGGCCATGGCAATGTATCAAACTTTCATTAAATAGTTTCTGATCGACGGGGAAGTAATGAATATTGCCTGATATTTTAGGCTCTTTGATATTCGGTAAAAACCAGTGGAATATATAATTATCAGCCTCATTGAAAATTTCTTCAAGACAAGAATTCATATAAGCAGGCAAATAAACCGTAATATGACCTTGATCGATTGGTTTGCCTTCGAGAATTTCTCTTTTTATAACAGGCGGAAAAATAAAGTCATCATACCTTTCGAAATGGAGTCCTACATAATTATTGGCTTTAGCATAATTTTTAAGTATATATTCGCCAAGGGCACTTTTGCGGACAGGTCTTGGTGTGTTTTTTGACATAAAAGATGCCTGGTGTCCAAACTGTATTGATGATTGTTTTCTAAGTTTACATGCTTGCGCAGTAATGTAGTCAAAATCATTTAAAACCACATCGTAAAGGCTTACTGGTAAACTTTCAATATCTCTTTTAATTTGATAATAATCCGTTTTTTTCCAGGATTGCAAATAGTCTAGTTTTCCACATTGACTATAAAACAAGCTTAAACCTTTTGATCTGTATTTCACAGGGAGGTTAATATCAAGCGTTGAATTAGACCCACTTAGTATGATATCTACTTTACCATAATTGGATAGCACGGGGTATAATTGATGTGCTCTACTGATATGACCATTTCCGGTTGCCTGCACAGCATAAAGAATGCGCATAGTTTTTATTTTACAAAATTTAATAAGTAGCTTGGAGGGGCGTAAAATTCTTCCTGAGCATCCAATTCATATTCAAGGTCGATTATTTCATCAAATTGCCCATGTTCGTATAGATGCCAATTATGGTCATAGTATTCTAAAGCTGTACAATTTTCTACCCAGTCACCGCTATTTAGATATTGAATTGTAGTATTATTTATAGTTACGGTTTTCATTTGGGGTTGGTGGATGTGCCCACAGATAACAGTATGGTAGTTTTCCTGTGCGGCTAATTCTGCAGCAATATTTTCAAAGTTAGCTATCCACTTTACGGCTTGTTTTACGCCGGATTTAATTCTTTTGGACAAGCTTATTTTTTCTTTGCCAAAAAACACCATCAAATTATTGATAAAACGATTAATGAGTATTAGTAAATCATAGCCTTTACCTCCGAGTTTGGCAATAATTTTTGCCCACCCTTTGGTGGTAGAATCAAAAATATCACCATGAAATATCCATGTTCTTTTGCCGTTTAAATCAAGGACGAGTTTATCAATAATATGGATATTTCCTGCGGTAATACCGGTATATTTTCTTAGTATTTCATCATGATTTCCTGTAATATAATAAATTTCAGTCCCCTTTTCTGCCATTTTAAGTATGTATCGAAGTACATGCATATGTGATTTGGGGAAGTAAGATTTACTTAGGTTCCAAATGTCAATGATATCTCCATTTAGAATAAGCTTTTTAGGTTGGATACTTTTAAGATAATTTAAAATATCATGAGCATGACATCCATAAGTGCCAAGATGTAAATCACTTAAAACTACTATTTCCATTGGTCGTTTATTCATTATATACTATATTCATTATGTCCGAGAAAACAATATAATTTTGAAATGTAATAATGACACTAACGGACTAAATCCAGCTTTCAATAGTTGAAATTTAAATTTGTACGCTATCCTAAATTAATTTTATGTAAAGATCGTTTCTCATTATTACTGATACATTAACAGAGTTTTAAATATTTATAAATATTATAATATAAAAAAAGCCTGTGAAAAGATTCACAGGCTTTAGAAAATCAACAAATCGACATTTATTTTTCGAAAAAATCAAATTTTAGTCCGACATTAATTCTAGCATTATACATTTCTTCCTGTATGGTTCTTTCTGATAAACCTTGATAATATCTCAGTGGCTGATTCGTTAAATTATTAGCTTCAAAATATAATCTCCACTTAGGTGTTACTGCATAAGAGGCATTTACATCAACAAATGTTTGTTTGTCATAATAAATGTCACTGAAGTCATCACCTCCAACTACATCCAAATAATCACTGGCATAATTTAATGATCCTCTGACAACCAGTTTTTTAGTCTCATATGAAAGTGAAGCATTAAACATATTTTTTGCTGTACCAGTGAGGCCAAGTTCTTCTGACTCTCTTCCCTGAATTCCTGTTGTGGCTGATTGTGTATAGGTATAATTCACATATACTCCAAATCCTTTAAGAAAGCCGGGCAGGAAGTCGAGTTGTCTTTGTAGAGAAGCTTCAAATCCGAATACATCTGCTGTTCCGCCATTCTCAGGTCTTGAGTATGTTAGTAGTTCTCCAAATTTTGGATCTGTGATATTCTGGTCAGTGCGTGTATAAATAAAATTAGAAATATCTTTATAAAATCCACCAGCAGATAGTAAACCAATTGATTTAAAATATTGCTCAAACATTAAATCAAAGTTGGAAGATGTTGTCGCTTTTAAGTTTGAATTCCCTCTGGTAAGTGTTTGATTGTCGGGGCTAAAGGTTTCATAAGGCACAAGATCATAATAGTTAGGTCTTGCCAGCGTATTAGTCCAAGCAAATCTCAAGATTGCATTGTTATTAATGTCGTACTTTAGGTGCGCACCAGGTAAAATATTCAGGTAATTGTTGGAGGATTCCGGCGTTTTAATGGCCTCTTCGTTATCTTCATCAAATTGAAAGCCCGAGTATTTTATGGAGGTGTTTTCGAGTCTTAAACCTGCTATCGCCATAAATTTTTCTGAAAATTTGTAATCTGCCATTACATAACCACCTGTAATATTTTCTTCAGCATTGTAATTTGATGTAATATATTCTGCAATTGCATCTTCCTTTTCAAAAATATTGGAATCTCCTAAATTAAGTCCTCCTAGAAATTCTTTGGTGACAAATCTTCCTGGCTTATATTGCTCACCGTTCAAAAATACTCTTTCGTCTTGGGCACTTACTGGGAGATTCCCCAGACTATTGCCTCCACTGCCAATATCTCCTGTAGGTTCATAAACATCATAAGTATTAACGCGCTCTTTGTTTTTACCTCTGTATCTTGCACCAAACTGCAGTTTTCCTTTGTTTGCAGCAAAAGGTAATTCAAAATCTAGTCGACCATTTAAATCTCGTTCGTTGGTATTGTTATTTGATTCATATATTTCGTTTAGTGCCAACGAAAGTTCGTCATCGGGATTTTTAAGTGTTACGACATATTTTGAAGGATCTACTGTGTTTACCAATACAGTTTTATTACTTCTATGTGTGATATATCGCTCATTTGGCCTGTCTTCTGCTGCAGTAGCGTAGGTTCCGGACCAGGTCATTTTCAGGGAACCGAATCGATGATCTCCACCAAGATTGAAATTTACAACACGTTGGTCTTCTAATCTTGTCCCCTTATTTCTGTCATTATCAATTCCACCTTTAGTTTGAATACCTACTCTACCCTGCATTTCCAAAATTCCTTCAGAAATTTTTGTAAACTTTTTATCATTTATAGGTCTATCTAACCTATCAACACGCATTCGAAATCTATTTTCTCTATCGTCTCGCCAGTTGTACATAGTATTCACGTATATATTATGTCCTTTGGCCAATTCAAAGTCTGCAGATAAAGAAGCACTTCTCCTTATTCTCTGAACATCATATTTTCTGAGGTCGAAACTACTCAATACTACAGGAAACTCGGGATTGGAAGTTTTAGTCCACACACCTTCAAAGTTATCTGACCCAAAAGTATGGTTGTTGTAAGAACCGGAAAAAATCAGACCTAATTTATTATTGAGGAATCTGTTGCCAAGGATTACAGAACCATTCCAGATA
>JAUMBJ010000095.1:0-5772 GCA_032115755.1 Saprospiraceae bacterium | reverse complement strand
AATTTAAACCTGAACCGGCAGTTCCTGAAATACGCAAACCATTAGGTGCTTTTCTGGTGACAAGATTTACAGCCCCCCCTATAGCATCGCCATCCATATTTGGTAAAACGGCCTTGTTGACTTCTACTGTCTGGACCATATCAGCTGGAATGAGATCCATCTGTATATTTCTGTTGTCACCCTCCGCTGAAGGTACTCTTTCGCCATTGATCATGACGGAATTCAGTTGAGGTGCCATACCTCTTATAATTATATTTCTCGCTTCACCCTGGTCGTTTTGCATCGTTATGCCAGGAATTCTTTTCACTGCATCGCCAATATTGGCATCTGGAAATTTTCCAATTTGATCGGCAGCCACTATATTTGTGATATTGGCATTGTTTTTTTGCTGGCTTAATGCCTTTGCCTGCCCTCTAAGTCGGTCACCCAAAATAAGCACTTCTTCTCCTACAAGAGTGGTTTCGGAAAGTGTAAAATCCAGTATAACAATTTTATTTCCTTGAATTTCGATGGTAGTGGTTTTTGATTGGTATCCCAAATAAGAAACAGTGACTTCATAAGGTCCGGCGATCAATCCTGTAAAGCTATATTTTCCATTATTATCTGTAATCGTTCCAATAGCCGGTTTGGAATTTACGATTACTGTTGCGCCCGGCATTGACAATCCAAGATCATCCAATACCTTCCCTTGCAAGCTTCCGCTTTGAGCATTCAAATAGCTTGATAATAAACAGGTTATAAATAAAAAAAATGTGATTCGTGTAAACTTCAACATACATTAATTTTTTAGTGAATTAAAACACAATCTTACTGCTCTAATATTAAATTATACTTCAGTATATATTAAGAAATTATATATTTTAAAACCAGTTGCTGCATAAAAAATTAATATTTGCTTAATCTGAGACATTTTACTTTGCATCTCACAAATCACAAAGTGTAATTAAAATTTCTAAACAATGATAAATAGAAACCTCAGAAATATGCTCCGAAGTGGATTATTAATCTCTTTTATATTGTCCGGATTAATAATTATTTCCTGTAATCAAAAAAATGATATCTTGGAACCATTATTTATTACGGAAAAAGTACCCTTTGACAGTGATGACCCTGCGATTTGAATAAATCATGAAGATCCATCTCAGAGTCTTATTATTGGCACGGATAAAGGCGGAGATGATGAAATTGGTGGTTTATATGTATTTGACTTACAGGGTAGGATGTTGGAAGAAAAGTGTATTAGAAATCTTCAAAGACCAAACAATGTTGATATCGCATATGGGTTTAACTTTTCCGGAAATAAAATTGATATAGCTGTCTGTACTGAGCGAAATTCAAATACACTACGGGTATTCAAGCTTCCGGAAATGACCCTTATTGATGGAGGGGGTATTGAAGTATTTCAAGGGGAGCAAGAGCGGGCTCCTATGGGGGTAGCTTTGTACAAGGACTCATTGACAAATGATATTTATGCTATAGTCTCACGAAAATCGGGGCCAGTTCAAGGGTATTTATTTCAATATTTAATATCGGATAATAGCGATGGAAAAGTAAAAGGAACTTTAATTAGAAAATTTGGAAAATTTGAAGGTAAAAAGGAAATTGAAGCTGTAGCAGTTGATAATGAGTTGGGTTTTGTATATTATTCAGACGAATGTTATGGCGTAAGAAAGTACTTTGCGCATCCAGATAGTGGAGACACTGAACTTGCGGTATTTGCAAAAAATGATGTCAAAGAAGATCACGAAGGTATTTCAATTTACAAAGTTGATCGATCTACTGGTTATATTTTACTTTCCGATCAGCAATCTAATGCGTTCAATATATACCCAAGAGAGGGAGATGTAAACGATCCACATCTGCACAAGTTGATTAAAAAAATAAAGGTGCAGGCTGAAGAAAGCGATGGAAGTGAAGTGGTTAGTCATTCACTGGTGCCCCACTTTACAGATGGGTTATTTGTCGTAATGAGCACAGATGGGACATTTCATTACTATTCCTGGAATCAAATTGCAGGGAATGAACTTAAAAGCAAAAACCACAAATAATTTTCATTCAGAATTATATTTTGCTTTTCAAGCATTATTATAAATTCTATGTTTATTGGTTGAGATTAACATCGATTATATCCATATTTTATTTTATTTTATCAGGCAAACCCTTTAAAAATTTACAAAATGTATAGATATATTCATAGGGAGGGATAAAAAAAAATATACAAACTAAGGTTGGAATGTAGAAAATTGATTTAATTTTACAACCTTAGTCCCATTTGACTGATTGTCGATCTATTAAATCAAAATACTGATATGAGAAGATTTGGAAATGTAGCCTTAGTTTTTCTGTTAGCGATTACCTTTAATCTGGTAAACGCTCAGGATATACATTTTACACAGTTTTATATGTCACCCTTAAATCTTAACCCTGCTATGACTGGGGTGAATAATTGTAAAAATAGGGTGATCGTAAATTATAGAAACCAATGGGCTCCGGTATTGGCAGCAAATGCCTATAATACCTGGTCTGCGTCATATGATCAAAAAAATCCTGTAGGCAGGGAAGATTATTTTGGATTTGGAGCTAGTGTTTGGGGAGATGTGGCAGGAGAGTCCAGATTTGGTACAACGCAATACAGGCTTTCTGCTTCTTATTCCAAGAAGATGGCGGGCTACAGAAAAAGAGCCAGCTATTTGGTAATTGGTGCAGATGGCGCATTGACCAACAGAAGTATTTCTACAGAAGATCTAAGATGGCCTTCTCAGATTACTTCAAGTGGTTTTGATAAAAATCTTCCCGGTGAAACCATTGAAAATCAAAGTTTTCTATACCCTGATTTGTCTGCAGGATTACTTTGGTTTAGCGTTATTGATGATTATACGAATTGGTATTTTGGAGCAGCAGTGCACCACCTCAACAGACCAAATGTAAGTTTTTTCAGAGGAGCTTCACAGCAGTCAAAAGTTAGTTTGTACAGCAGGTATACGCTACATGCCGGATTGCAGATGCCGGTCCAAAGGAGAATTTCTCTTCTTCCCTTCGGTGTATTTATGGCACAAGGTCCTCACAGAGAGTTTAATGCGGGTGCCAATATGAGATTTGCATTAGGACCATCAAGAACAACAAATCAATCCTGGGAAGCAGGTCTTTGGTATAGAGTAGGATTAAAAACTACTGGATTTAATTCCAACAACGAGCCTACAACTGCATTGCATTCTGATGCATTGATTCTATCTACCCGCTTTAACTATGAGAGTTTTGGTTTGGGATTTAGTTATGATATTAACGTTTCAGGTCTTCGACAAGCAAATCCTGCCAATGGCGCTTTTGAATTTTCTGCCATTTACAACATATGTGGACCAGAAAGCAGAGGAGTTTATTGTCCAAGATTTTAATGCAGTTTTAATACTTACCGGATTTTCTTAAAAAATTGAATTTCCGGTTTTAGATGTTGTGATTACCCCCCATTGTAAAGAAATTATTCTTTAGCATATCAACTTTGTTATTTTTTCAATGACGCACAAAAAATGCTAAATCATGTTTGGAGGCAAAAATGAAAAAGCTTCGGTCAATGTAGGTACTGTTACTAATGTAACTAATGCATTTACAGAAAGTACCAAAATGGTTGGAGATATCATGACAGATAATGATATTCGAATTGACGGAGAACTTAAGGGAAATCTAGATTGTAAGGGTAGAGTAATCATAGGACCTCAGGGAAAAGTAGAGGGTACGATAATTTGTCAGAATGCTATTATTGAGGGTTTGTTTATTGGAGATATTAAAGTTAAAGAGCTGTTATCCCTTAAGGAAACCGCTTCGGTAACGGGTGATATAAAAACAGATAAACTAAATGTTCAACCCGGCGCATATTTTACAGGTAAATGCGAAATGGCAGGTCAAAAATTGAAACCTGTTATGGACACGGCACCTCATGCCTAAAATAAAATTGCATGGACAAAGGCGATATTCCCAATGGACAAAATAAGGTCAATGTCTATTTGAAATATTCAAGTCTAGCATTTCAACTTCTCTTTATTGTCGGTGCAGCTTATTTGGCTGGAAAATTTATTGATCATAAGATTGGCTGGTCGTATCCTGTTTTTACGATAGTTTTGATCATTCTGTTTTTTTCAACTTTTTTGTACAAGTTGTATATGGAACTTACAAAGAAATAGCCTTGAGAAAGCTGAGCTATACATCTGGACTTTTAATAACCATTATTTTTGTTTTAACATGGATTGCCATGGTGGAAATACTATGGCATAAGGAGAAATTACTGTATTTTAATATAGTGACTGCCAGTTTGTTTTTTAGCTATACCTGGATTCTGCATCGAAAGAGTATAAAAAGTCTGCATGTTGCACGAAGTGCCGGGTTTATCCATGTAGTAATGGCTAATTCTTTTGTAAAAATATTACTGACGCTTGCTTTGATTGGATTGTTTTATTATTTAAAGCAGCCTCAAACTTTTTTTTTTCTAATAAGTTTTATAGCATTGTATGCCATTTTCACGATATTTGAAACATGGTATTTATTGCAAATTTCTGATGAGAAAGCAGGAAATAAAGGACCAAAACGATGAATTCATAAAAAAAATATCGAACCATGGACATATCTAAGCGTCCTGTTATAATTACTGGAAAGGGTGAGCATTTTGAATTTGATGATTTAAATGAAGAATTCCAGGTACTTGAACAAAATAACCGAGAATGGAAAATCCTTTTTCAGCAAAAAATATACCATGTAGTCATAAAGCACCGGGATGCTGATGGTAAAAATTTTATGATGAATATTTCCGGATGGGATATTCCGGTTAGTATTAGCGAAGGTATTGATCAGATTATTTCGCAACTTGGATTTCTTACCAAAGCAGCAGCTAATATTGATGCTATTAAAGCGCCAATGCCTGGACTTGTTGTTGATATATTTGTTGCGGAAGGCGATCATGTGATTCGCGATCAAAAATTACTCAGTCTGGAGGCCATGAAAATGGAAAATATCATCAAGTCACCAGGTGAGGGAAAAGTGAAGAATATATATGTACAAAAAGGAAGCTCAGTCGATAAAAATCAGCTTCTTTTGTTATTTGAATAATATAACATAGGCATTTTTTAAACTAGCCTTTTAATTACAGAAATAGATATGTTTCTTGAACCAGGTTTTCGAAGCCAGCGAAGCGGTTGGATTGAAGTTATTTGCGGGTCTATGTTTTCGGGAAAAACAGAAGAATTGATCCGTAGGATTAAGCGTGCGAAATATGCCAATCAGCGGATAATCATTTTCAAACCTGCAAAAGATATCAGATATGATAGCGAGCGTGTTGTATCCCATGACGAAAATAGTGTGGAAAGTATTCCTTTAGCAAATTGCAAAGATATATACAGACATGTATCAGACGTCAATGTTGTAGGTATCGATGAAGCACAGTTTTTTGATGAAAACCTGATTGAAGTTTGTCAAAAAATGGCCGTTAGCGGAATACGGGTGATCGTGGCAGGACTGGATATGGACTTTAAAGGAAGGCCATTCGGACCTATGCCCGCTTTACTTTCCGTAGCTGAATACATTACTAAAGTACATGCGATTTGTCCACATTGCGGGAATTTAGCTACACATTCCTATAGGCTAAGCCAAGAACAGGAAACTGTAGTATTGGGTGAAAAAGACAAATACGAGCCAAGATGCAGGGTGTGTTATGAAATGGGCAATATACTCGATTTCAGGAATACACACTTTAAACCTGAATAATTAATGCAAACAGATATTCTAATA
>JAUMBJ010000094.1:5141-7482 GCA_032115755.1 Saprospiraceae bacterium | reverse complement strand
TCTGCTAACCTGAGTACAGACTTCTTCAGAATGCATCCCTTCAATTTTCACATATGGGACACCTGATTCATTAAGTAATGCAAATTCAGGTAAAACTCGATAACAATAAGTTTGTCCTTTGTTTACATTTAAATCTTCAAAAATGTATCTGTTGGCTTCAATAGATTTTATTCCGACTGCGATTTTGGTATATCCTTTTCCCGTTAGACCGGGCTGGCAGGTGTCCTGCTGTAATGAAAGGCTTCTTGATCTTCTCCAAACAGAAAAACCTAAAAACCTTTCAGGATTTTGCTGTGCACAAAGATATGGCGTTTTCCAGGAGAGTTTTATACTATTTTGTTTGCTCTCTGACCGTAAATCTTCAGGAGGAGGACCAACTACTTTAATACGTATAGTCTTTAAGGTTGCCAGACCTGTAGAATCTCCAAAAAAGTTATCTACAGCTCTAACAACAATCTGATAGTAATTGGGAGAAATATGGCTGCAATTTGTTTGCCAGGTAATTATAGCATTTGTTGGTGCTGTCGTAAATGTAGTAGCGGCTTCGAAAATAGCAGGTTGAACCATTGTCAATGGTCCCCCTGTTGCAAATATGCCAACGAGCTGTCCGGGGTCATTGTCCAGAATTTTTAATTTTAATTCAAGCCTATCGCCAGCAACAATACACAATTCTTCAGGGCCTATTATTTCAGGAGGATTATTTTCGCAATCTCTTACTAGAATTTGCATGTCTCTCAATACAACATTGATTAGCTTGCCCTGACGATATTCCAATATTCTTATCGCAATATTATATTCTCCTTGGACTTTTGGACTATCCCAAATGACCTCTCCAGTAATGGAATTAATAGATATCTGGTTGTCTGGGCCTGTAACAATCTGATCGGGATATTTGTATCCTGGAACTGGCGTACTCATGGCTTGCAGAGGCGTGGTGAGCTCATAACGCAGGCTGTCTCCATCCGGGTCAAAGGCATTTGGATTGTGTGTAAATCTTTTGCCAACACATGCGACGTCCAAAGGTGGCTGTAATAGGATTACAGAATTATTGGGGCCTTGGAACTGTTGGTTGAGCAATGTAAAGGTAGTACTTAAGAAAAATGGTATATCAATTGAATTTGGGTAATTTATATTTAGGATGGATCCAATCCTGTTGGGATCAGTAAGGTACATGGTATAGGTAGCTGGTCCCGGATATGTATGTCGGCCGACATAATAATTGACCTTAACATCATTGGATTCGAATCTGGTCCTGTTATTGTCTCTCTTAATAAAATTTTTACTATTATCGCCCCAAAAAAACTCCAGGCTATCTCTGTCGGCTGCTACGCTACTACTTTTGGTATAAGTCGTAATGGTTACCTCAATTGTAAGCGGACCAATTTGCTTGTATGTGATTTCTCCGGCGCGATTATGAGTCGCCAAAAGTGATCCCGCAGTTGTAATAAAACAAGCCGCTAACAACCAACATACATTTTTTTTAAAAAGCGTAAATTGCATATACAAATATACCTAATTTATATTCAATTTTGCTTTTAGCATATGAGGACGTTACAGATTAGTGATTCTAAGTGAAAACTTTTTGAAATGTTTATTTTCATAATTACTACTTTTGGGGCACATAATTTTTTATGACTCCTACTAGCAAGGCATATCTCCAGATCCATTTAGCTGTTATCTTATTCGGTTTCACAGCTATTTTGGGAGATTTGATTACATTATCCGCATTAAATCTGGTGTGGTGGCGTGTGATGATTACATCAATCAGTTTACTCTTTTTATTACAAAAAGCATCCGTCTTTCGGGTCTTTTTAAATAATTCGTATAAGCCTTTGGCGGGCATTGGAGTGCTTGTTGGATTACACTGGATTTGTTTTTACGGCGCAGTTAAATTGTCTAATGCCTCAGTTACCCTGGTTTGTATGGCTACCACTTCTACTTTTACAGCCATAGTAGAGCCTTTGATTTTAAAAACGAAGTTTAAATGGGTGGAGTTGCTACTTGGAATTTTTTTATTGCCATGTATTTTGCTCATCATCAATCAAATTCCATCTGGTCATTTTTTAGGAGTCATTTCGGGGCTGGCAGCAGCGTTGCTTGCTGCCGTATTTGCAGTTTTAAATAAAAAATATATTCGTTCAGCTGATCCATATACCTTGACTTTTGTAGAATTAAGTGCTGCTTTCATATTTATATCAATAGTATTGATTTTATTAATTCCAGGAGGTTATTTTGAAGATAATATCATTTGGCCTGAAGATCTGTTACAATGGATTTATATCGCCATATTGTCTCTTGGTTGTACCACATTAGCCTATGTCCTTTCCATGAAGGCACTGAA
>JAUMBJ010000094.1:0-5131 GCA_032115755.1 Saprospiraceae bacterium | reverse complement strand
CTGAAACACATAAGTGCATATGCCTCCAATATGGTAATCAATCTTGAACCGGTATA
This sequence comes from Saprospiraceae bacterium, assembly GCA_032115755.1. Classification (GTDB taxonomy): domain Bacteria; phylum Bacteroidota; class Bacteroidia; order Chitinophagales; family Saprospiraceae; genus OLB9. The sequence continues at coordinate 5,075 of JAUMBJ010000094.1, read as the reverse complement.
TGGGATACTACTTGCCATAATTGTGCTTCAGGAGCACAAAAAGCTTAATAGTAATTTTTATTATGGAGCTTTCATGATAGGGTTGATTGTATTTACCTATCCGTTTATAATCAATAGAATGAAACGAAATAGTCATGGATTGGACACATGAATTAGATGAATATGGCGAACTTTATTCTTCTTCTCCTGATGATATACTGGAGGAGCTTGAAAGAGCCACTAACTTAAAAACTTTACAGCCTAGAATGCTTTCCGGTCGATGGCAGGGAGCCTTTCTGTCCATGATCAGCAAGGTCATTGCTCCAAAATATATCTTGGAAATTGGAACTTTTACCGGTTACTCAGCTATTTGTCTTTCCAAAGGGCTTCAGCCAGGAGGTATACTAGTCACTATTGATCCGGATAAAGAAATTTTACAATTGGCACGACAATATATTTCGAAAGCAAATTTGGATCAGGTTATCCAAATTATAGAGGGTATGGCTAAGGAAATAATTCCACAATTGGAGTATCAGTTTGATTTGGTGTTTATTGATGCAGATAAATCATCATACTTGGATTATTACAACATGATTAAACCCAAAATAAGAAACGGAGGAATTATACTGGCAGACAATGTGTTATGGAGTGGTAAAGTTTTTCAGAAAACCAGAGACCAAAAAACAGAAAAGATCCATGAATTTAACGCCTTTGTTGCCCAGGATCCTGAAGTCGAAGTAGTGATTCTTCCACTGCGCGATGGCATTAGTGTTATCAGAAAAAAGTAAATAATAAGCCTTAATTAGTCTTCTGCTTCCTTTTTCTGCTGTATTAAGTCCCTAATTTTTGCCGCTTTTTCATACTCTTCTTTCTCAAGAGTTTCTTTTAGCAAACTTTCAAGCGAAGCTATAGACATATTTTCGAGCGAAGGTTTCTGAGCTCTAGTAGTAGGCTGGGGACTTTTTGTTTTTTCGGATTCTTCTTCCATGACGACGCCGGCAGATTCCATTATAAATTCATGCGTAAAAATGGGGCACTCATAGCGCACTGCCATAGAAATGGCATCAGAAGTTCTGGAGTCAATAAACAACACATTTCCGTTTTGTTCACAAACAAGTTGGGCATAAAATATGCCATCAAGAAGGTTATTGATGATTACTTCTTTTATTTCAATTTCGAAAGCGTCCAAAGTGTTTTTGAATAAATCGTGCGTCAAAGGCCTATTTGGTGTCATACTTTCCAAGGCAACGGCAATAGCCTGAGCTTCAAAACCTCCAATCACTATAGGAAGTCTCCTGTTTCCTTTTTGCTCCCCAAGAATTACAGCATAATTATGAGACTGTGTAACACTATGCGATAAGGCGATGATTTCAAGTCTAACCTTGTCCATTCTTTCTTTTAAATTAAAATTTAGTGCAAAGATATGAAAAATATTCATATGTCTGTCAACCAAATACTGGCAAGAAATTCAATTTAATGCCCCTGTTTAAATTTATTTACAGCAGTTGTCAATTTTGGTACCACTTCAAATAAATCACCGACAATTCCATAATCTGCAGCTTTGAAAAATGGAGCTTCAGGATCTTTATTAATGACCACAATGGTTTTAGAATTGTTAACTCCCGCCAAATGCTGAATTGCGCCCGATATACCAATAGCGATATAAAGATTTGGCTTTATGGCGACACCTGTTTGCCCAACATGCTCATGATGAGGCCTCCAACCTGTATCGGCAACAGGCCTCGAGCATGCGGTTGTAGCACCAAGGCTTTTTGCCAATTCTTCTACAATATTCCAGTTTTCAGGACCTTTCATACCCCTACCTGCTGAAACTACAAGTTCTGCTTCCGGTAATGGAACAATGCCTTCTACTGTTTTCCGGCTAATGACTTTTATTTTAGAATCAGCAATCTCCAGGTTGCTGATTTCAGGTGTAACATCCTGGCCAATAATCTGCGGTTGTATGCTGTTTCCAGATACGCTAATCACAGCCTTATCTGTTAAAATATTATACCATGCTTTTGCTTTTCCGGAAAAAACCATCTTTGGTATGCAAAGTTGGGATCTCATTTCAGGCAATCCACACGCTGCTGATACAAGCCCACAATTCATCTTTACAGCAATGCGCCCAGTCAGGCATTTTCCGTCAGCGGTATGTGACAATATAACAACGCTGCTATTTTGGGCAATGGCTGATTTATAAATAATATCAGCAAATATTTGGGCGTCAAAATCTCCTTTGTGCGGAACTTGAACAACACGCGTCGCCCCATATTTTCCAAGTTGATTAGATGCTTCTGATTCGCCAATAATTAAACCTATACATGTGGTTTTTAGCATTTCTGCTGTTTTTGCACCATAATACATGGCTTCGAAACCACTTTTCTTTATTTTTCCTCCCGGAGTTTCAATATATACTAATACAGACATAATTAATTTTTTAACGATCTTACAATACTTTGGCTTCCTCATGTAAAAGACGAACAAGTTCGTCCATATCATCCGGAGAAATCATAGTGACACCTTTTTTAGCCTCAGGCAATATAAAATTCTCCACAGATACAACATTTTGAAAAGGAACAGGCGAAACTACCTGTAATGGTTTGGATTTTGACATCATAATTCCTTTCATATTTGGAATTCGCTGTTCTGCTAATCCCTTAGCTGCAGATGCTACAAAAAATCCATTCAAACTGCATACTTCTTCTCCGCCCTCAATTTCACGGGTGATCTCATAAGAATCTGGACCTGTCACTTCCAAGCGTGTAACATTGGCAATAAAAGGGGCATCAAGCATTTCTGCCAAAATCGATCCCATAATAGCACCATTGTAATCTATCGTCTCTTTACCTGTAAGGATAAATTTGTAATCTTTGGATTTAACTTGTGCAGCTATTTGATGTGCCGTCTCGTAGGGATCATTGGGATTAATATCAATTCGAACAGCTTCTTCAGCGCCAATGGCTAATGCTTTACGAATAACAATATCGCTACTTTGGTCCCCCACATGCATTACCGTAACTTTACCTTGATGGCTTTCTGCGATTTCAAGCGCCCTGACAAGCGCATACCACTCATCATATGGATTTAGAATAAATGAAATACCATCACTGTTATATTCCGTATCTCCAGATTTAAAGCTTACCCTCGAAGTTGTGTCAGGTGTTTTGCTTATACAAACTAATATATCCATAATTTATTTAGTTCATTTAATTTTTCTGTTAATTGTTTTTTGGTTCGTTGGGTTAAATACTATTCCAGCTGAAATAATCATTAATGTCTATATGATTTATGACCACTTTTTTGTTGTAATCAGATCATATGTCATTATCATATAAACCTATTTTCTTTAAGAAGGTTTCCTTACTTATATTATACTTTGATACTTTTGTAGTCAGTCTGGTGTTTTCAAGCAAGAGAATTTTGACTACAAAATTAATGATTTAGATATTTTGATGCTATTGTCATGTTAATTTTACTTTAAGTTAATTTTATGGAAAGAATAAATCAGTTACTTCAAATGCATCAGGAGGATCCAGAAGATCTTTTTGTAATATATGCATTGGCCAAGGAAATGGAATATACCGGAAATAAAATTGCCGCCTTGGAATATTATAAAAACATCAGAAATAAAAATGAAGATTATATAGGCTTATATTACCACTTGGGTAAATTACTGGAATCTTTGGATCAGCAAGAAGAAGCACTTGAAGTTTATGATGAAGGAATCGCTATAGCAGAAAAAATCAAAGACAAGCATGCATTGCAGGAATTGGTTAATGCACGAACCAACTTAACCATGGAGATGTAGAATTTCAGATCTGGTTATGCATATTTTTTAGTACTTTAGGGCGGTAAATGTGAAAAGATGGCATTAGATAAATCAGTTTTAAAAACCAGAAGCCTTACAGCTTTGTTTTTTGGGATCACCGTAATAGGACTTTTACTGGCGGGTAATTTTACTACGTCTTTGTTGCTTTTGGCTATTGCCATTTGGACGACTCACGAATTTCTTTATCTGGTTGCCCGAGGACGAAATATAATATATCTTTCCGGCTTTGTGCTCTTCTTAATCTCTGCGACTTCTGCCATTTTTTTTAAGGAAGAAATATTGGGATTTACCTTAACACCTCTAGTGTTTGCTGCAATTTATCTTTTATTAATAGCTAATATATTTTTTAATTTTATCAATTACCGCAATCATTTTTGGTGGATTGTTATATTTTACCCTGGACTAGGATGTATTATGTATATGCTTCAGCTTGAAGATACCTCAGTTTTAAATGCAGGATTTATGCTTTGGCTAATGCTTATGATTTGGGTGTGCGACTCTTTTCAATATCTTTTTGGTGCTCGTTTTGGGAAAAGAAAATTGTTGGAACGGGTATCGCCCAAAAAATCCTGGGAGGGATTCATCGGCGGTGGAGCGGTTGTAGTATGCTTTTCTTTTGTCCCAGGAAAATATGCTGCGTTTGGAAGTTATGAGTTTTGGTGCATTATGGGTGTAGTAGTGTGGATTGTCGGTACACTGGGTGATCTGTTTGAGTCTTCGATTAAAAGGCAGTTTGGCGTAAAGGATAGTGGCAGTATTTTACCTGGTCACGGTGGTATGCTGGACAGATTTGATAGTTTTATATTTATTATTCCTTTTGTCCTGATGGCCATATACTATATGGCATAATGGTTAATAATTGATAAAATTTGGTATCTTGTGGCGTCAATATAGCTTTTGGGAAATAAAATTTGTACAGAAATGACGATTCACAAAGAGGGTTATCAGACATTAGGGTGGTTGTTTTTTGCACTAGCCGTCATAAATTCATATGTTTTCTGGTTTTTTGAAGACATGTATTCCATTGCGCTTGGGGTTAGTATTGCTTTGTATGTTTTTGTGTTATCATTTTTTAGAAAACCTGAAAGAAAAGTTACTCTACCTTCAGACGATATAATTTTGGCTCCTGCAGATGGAAAGGTAGTTGTCATTGAAAAGGTATATGAGACGGAAGTACTTCAAAAGGAATGTATGTTGATATCTGTATTTATGTCTCCGCTTAATGTGCATATAAACTGGTATCCTGTTAATGGGGAAGTTTCCT
>JAUMBJ010000093.1:0-2143 GCA_032115755.1 Saprospiraceae bacterium | reverse complement strand
TCGATTACTAATTACCTGTATAAGTATCAAACTTTTAAATTAAGAAGATTTTTTTCAATAAGGAGTCAGAAGACTCCTCATCATTGGACAATCCGTAGAGCGCTGCGCTAAACTCTACGGACAGTGGGGTCATTGATGTAGATAATGATGGAGATTTTGATTTAGTAGGCGATGGTTTTAATTACAAAAACATACAAACCATTTCTGCTAGCAAGCAACCTGTCCCAAAAGCATTTTGGATTAATGATGGGAAAGGTAACTTTAAAGGAAATTTTATAAATATTGATTAATAGATATATACATGAAAAGAGTATTCTTTATTTTAGGCATTCTATTTTGGTTTGCTTGTACTAAAACAGAAGCACCTTCAGCTCCGCCAACTCCAACAAATCCTGTAGTCATTAGGCCAACTGTCCCAGCTACATGTCCTGTTGTTTCAATTTCTGATATAAATAAAAAAACATCTCACTATAATCCTTACTTTGTTCCATTTATCGATTATTGGGGTATTTCAAAAGTATCCCCTTCCAATTGTACTGACATAACTGGAAGAACATTTTTGAATATTAATAATAATGATATTCCTGATTTAATAATTACTATTACAAATGGCTGTGGGTTTGATAAAGGAAAAACTTTAGTTTATGTTGATAATATTTTAAAATGGTCATTTGAAGACCCTCAAATTTTAACAAGAAAAATTGCAAGAGGAGATTTAAATGGTGATGGCATTGATGATGTTGTCTTATTTGGACATGGGCATGATGGACCACCATATGCTGGTGATAAAAATTATATAATATATTTCAAGCAAGATTCATACTCTTTAGTTTTATTAGATTCAATTTCGGCATATCATCATACTGGATGTATAGGTGATATAAATAATGATGGGTATCTTGATGTCATTCCTGTTGCTAACCAGATGAAAGACTGCTATGCATTTTTAAATGATGGTAAAGGTAATTTTACAAAAAAGAAAATTTTAGATGCTAAAGAAACAGATATTGCTTTTCACATGGAATTGTATGATTTTAATAAAGATGGTAATCTAGATATTATTATGGGTGGCCATGAATGGGCAGATTATCCAAACCAGTCTCCTACGAATAGAATAATGTATGGTGACGGCAAAGGTAGTTTTGATATTTCAAATGCCTTAAAACTACCAACAGTTAATAGCTGGGGAGTTATTACAGATTTTGATGTACAGGATTTGGACAATGATGGGGTTGAGGAAATTGCAGTTACTAGGACTGCTGGCTCACTTGGATCTGGTAAAAACGGACCACAAAAAAACCCAAATGGTTTTTATGATGATTTTAGAATTCAAATATTGAAGAAAGTTGGAAGTTCTTATGTTCAAGCACAATTACTTCAATCTCCCTCTGGATGGGAGAAAACATCTTATCAATGGATTGATTGGGTTAGTATAAAAGATATTGATGGAGATTGCATACCTGACATTGTACCTGATAGTGAAAGATTAAATATCCCAAATCACTTTGAACTAGCTTCTTTTAATAAACTTTATTATCAAGGGGATGGGAAGGGTGGATTCATAATCGCATATAAAAAATAGGTGAAATATAAACCTGATCTAAACTGATGCTAAAATAGGGTAGAAAGAATCCGTTTGCTACACTTTCTGCTACAGGAATAAAATAACCCATTGAAAATCAATGGGTTATGTGCTTTAAAGCGGACCGGACGGGACTCGAACCCGCGACCTCCGCCGTGACAGGGCGGCATTCTAACCAGCTGAACTACCGATCCGTAGTTTCCTTTATTTTTTTCCTTAATAACTACCTGCAATTAACAGGAAGTATACAATTTTTTTTAGTCCCTTGGGACTCGAACACGTCCCCAACTATGTTGGGGATGACAGGGCGGCATTCTAACCAGCTGAACTACCGATCCGTTTTGTCATTCTATATCTGCCTCAGAGGGCAAATCCTGTTATCACAGGAAAGATACATATATTTTGTGATCCCGCTGGGATTCCCTAATTTTCATTAGGGTAAACTTCTCATCCCAGAGAAATCAATTTACTCGTGCTACGCACATGATTTTGTGATCCCGCTGGGATTCGAACCCAGGACCACTACATTAAAAGTGTAATGCTCTACCAGCTGAGCTACGG
>JAUMBJ010000092.1:0-1562 GCA_032115755.1 Saprospiraceae bacterium | reverse complement strand
CTTTCCTTGTCTATGGTAATTTCATTATTTATCAATGTATTCCTGTCGTTATCGGTCTGGGTAACTTTTTCCTTGCAAGAAATCATAAACATAATGGCTGTCATTGGTAGGATGTGTCTAATGTAATTTTTCATTTATTCAAATAATTTAAGTGATTATATAGATAAATTTGGTGGTTTAACAAGCTTGATGACACATATATTTTAGATATGCGAGGCAGTTTTATCTGTCATCCCATAACACGGCATCAAGAGGTCCTCCTACTTTAAAAGGCACCCAGGATACAATGCACTGGTGGTGATATACCAAATATGAATGCGATCAGCTTTTTCGTACGTTTATAGCTGGACGCAAAACAAGATTTTCTTGTCTGCAACGATGCCGATGCGGTGCTATGAGATCATCTTCCGCATTCGTAAGCAAACCATATTTTTGAAATAGGTTTGATTGTTGGATTGTCAATAGTTTTTTTCTTTTTTGCAAATGCATACCCTTTTAGTTTTGACTGGATGTCCGCATCTATTGACCACCGTAGCCGGTAATTGCCCGGTTGGCATTCCCTCCAAAAAGGGAATTCTTGATGCTAATAAGGAATAAACGAAAGTGTATATCTATTTATTGTATGTATACAAATATTTTTTTTATGAACAATAATATATGCCTTAATGCAGTTAATGGAATCATTTAAATTTAATTAAAATAATTCATCCTATGGAAGAGACACCAGCTTTAGAAAATTTTTATCAAACGGTATCCAATCTCATGAAAAATGGCCAAAGCATTGGTTTTGTTGGCCAGACTGACATCAAATACAGTGACTACAGAAAAGGCTACCTTGATGCCCTGACTTTATTGAATGACGAAGAATTGATATATGTTTACAATCAGATGAACGGTCGCTATTTCAATGTGATATTGAGCGCACAATATGGCAGTATTACAAGCGAATTCAAACGGCGAGGTATAGACTTTTCGGCCATTTGCAATCATATACCCGAAGGGACTTCCGGATTTTCCGTATCCTTTAGCAAAACCGTCAGACTGGAAGAAAAGAAAATAGTTATCATCAGCGACCAAAGAAAACCTATCCATAGTTAATGCTTACCAATAGAGCCACATACGACAAATGATCGTATTCAATAAGCATTCCCCTGGATTTAATATTTACTCCCGCATATACGGTAATTTATGTTAGAGAGCCTGACTCCCATTTCTAAATACCATGTATTTACTATCTGAGCGATCTGAAATCCTGTATAGATAGGTCCATCAGGAATCTGGCAGATATCACCGCTTCGATGGCTCCGGGCTTGAGCTGGAAGGCATCGGCCGCAAAGTCAGCCAGTTTGATTTTTAGGTGGTAGCCATTGGCTTCATTGATTTCCTTCAAAGACTGGTCGAGGGTCTGCTGTACAAAGGGCAATTGTTCGTCGAGCGAGATCTTCAGCATTTTTTCCAGCTCTTTGCGTATATAGCCCTCGGCAATCCAGGAGGCTGCCTTTTTGACCACATTTTTTGTCTTAAATTTGATATCCACCTGTTGTGTATAAAAGGTATTGGAG
>JAUMBJ010000091.1:0-3477 GCA_032115755.1 Saprospiraceae bacterium | reverse complement strand
ATTTGGCGGACCCGATGGTGGCGATGGAGGTCGTGGAGGACACATCATTTTAAAGGGAAATGCGCATATGTGGACTTTGCTCTCTTTAAAATACAGAAAACATGTGATGGCCACCAACGGGGAAAATGGTGCAGGAGGTATGAAAACAGGTGCTTTTGGCCAGGACGTTATTCTGGAAGTACCTCTTGGAACTGTGGCCAGGGACGCCGAATCAGGTGAAATAGATTTTGAAATCACTTCACATGGTGAAACGCGGATACTTACAAGCGGCGGAAGAGGAGGTTTGGGCAATGCACAATTTAAATCCTCCACCAACAGAAGTCCTGAATATGCTCAAAAAGGAGAGCCGGGAAAGGAAGAATGGAAGATTCTTGAACTTAAAATACTCGCAGATGTAGGTCTGGTAGGATTTCCCAACGCTGGTAAATCAAGTCTATTAGCAGCTGTCACCGCAGCAAAGCCTGATATTGCAGATTATCCTTTTACTACCCTTGTCCCAAATCTTGGCATCGTTAAATACAGGGATCACCAATCTTTTATTATTGCAGACATACCAGGCATCATAGAAAAAGCTCATCTTGGAAAAGGTCTTGGTCTACGTTTTTTAAGACATATAGAACGCAATTCTGTGCTACTTTTTATGATTCCCGTAGATACGGACGATATTACAAAAGCCTACCAAATACTATTACACGAGCTCAAAATGTATAATCCTGAGCTTATGGACAAACCAAGAATGGTGGCCATCACAAAAGCCGACCTTGTCGATGAAGAAATGGAATCACTTTTGAAATCGGATATCCATGTAGATGTACCCTATATTTTCATTTCTTCTGCAACTGGCCATGGTCTAATCCAATTAAAGGATATGCTTTGGCAGATGATGCAAAATTAAAGTTAGTTCACCGTCTTCCCTACCCTGTTTTCAAAAAATCTGGTTAATAAAGCCACTCCAAAAGCAGTTGCATTGCGCTGACGTGAAAATTCATTGTCTGTAAACGCGACACCCGCGATATCAATATGTGCCCATGCGGAATGATTTTTAGTAAATACCTCTAGAAATTTTGCAGCCGTAATTGCTCCTGCAACAGGTTTTGTGCTCAAATTTTTTATATCCGCAATGTCTGATTGCATTTCCGAAGCATATTCTTCCCATAATGGCAAGGCCCACAATTTTTCGTCTGTTGAAGTCCCCGCGTCAAGTAGTTCTTTAGCAAGATGATCATTTTTAGTAAATAATCCGGCACCTGCCGAACCTAGAATCTGAATACAATTTCCCGTAAGTGTAGCTAAATCTACAATGGTCTCAGGATTGTATTTCTTAATCAGATAGGACAATGCATCAGCAAGAATTAGCCTACCTTCAGCGTCTGTATCTATCACTTCTATCGTTTTTCCGCTGTAAGATGAAATTACATCACCAGGCCTTATACTGCAAGCATCAACGCTGTTTTCGGCTATAGGAATAACCCCGATGATATGCAATGGTAATTTGAGGCTTGCAGCAACCGTAACGGCACCAATCACAGCAGCTCCGCCTGCCATGTCACTTTTCATATAGCCCATATTGGCAGAGGGTTTGATAGATATTCCTCCAGTATCAAAAGTAATCCCCTTCCCAACTAGCCCAATTCGACCTGAACCGCTCTTTTTAGTAACTCCTTTATATTCCAAAACAATCATTGCTGACTTATGCAAACTTCCCTGCCCTACAGATAATAATGCATGCATCCCCAAACTAGCCAGTTCCTTTTCTCTATATATCTTACAGGACACTTTGTTTCCAGTCACCATCTTCAAAGCTTGCTGGTACATAAATTCCGGATTTTTAAAATTTCCTGGCGTATCAACAATTGACATGACACCAATTTGAACTTCTGCAAGCTTTAGCGCTTTGTCAATCAAACCATGAATTTCAACATTGTCATGTATGATTTTTACCTGCTTAATACCCGCTTCCTCATTATTATGATCTGCTTTGTAAGTTAGTTGTTTTCTCATTGCAAGCACAATACCATGAACAATCTGAAAAATGATTTCGTGACCAAGATGATTGCAATCGATAGCTAACTCGCCTTTAACGTTGCTTTTGAGCTTGTGCATGATTGACCTAAAGTTTCTCCAAACCGTTGAAGTCTCTGTGTTATTACCTATCCCCACAATATGAATTGTCACGTCCCGTTCAGGATGTAATATCGAAAATACTTCTTTCGCCTTCCCTTTAAAATCTACCTGACGTCGTATCCCTGAATAATCTTTTATCATCTCTTGGTCTACGGCATTTTCAAAAAATGGAACGACAATAACTGAGGTACTTAAAGATATACTTCTACTGTGTTTAATCTTCATTTATTTCTTCTTTTTTAACGTCACTTTTATTTTTGTAAAATCTGGACCCAAATTGCAATTATAGACTCGTTGCAGTAATTTTTTAAACTAATGATTATGCCTACAGTTTTTATTTTTGATAATATAACCAATTTATAGCAACAGGAAATTGCTGACCCCAGAATATTTCTTTATGTTCCCCTGAAGGATTATGATAAAACACAACATCAAAATAATCATACTTTCGTTTTTCCTGCAAAATAGTTTCCATTCGCAATACATTGCCATAGTGATTTGCACTCTCCATACCTCCTGCATATAAATATATGTCAGTTTGACCAAAAGGCACAAAAGATCTTGCCATGTTATATATCTCATCAGAAATCCAAAGAGAAGGCGAGAAAATAAGCATTTTACTAAATATATGCTTATACTTAATGCCTGCATATAGACTGAGCAAACCACCCAAAGAACTTCCACCTATCCCCGTATATTCCCGCTCGGACCTTACTCTGTATTTAGTATCAATCATAGGTTTTAATGTCTCCATCATAAATTGTAAATACAGCTGACCTTCAGCTTCCGAATACTTCGTAGTACTATATGGCAGTAATTCCTGGATACGAAGAACCCCACCATGATCTATAGCGACAATAATTACATCCCCTTTACCGTCCGATGACAAGTTTTGAAGTGTTTTATCTATTCCCCAGTTGCCATAAGGAGCGTAGTCATCAAATAAATTTTGTCCATCATGCAAATATAAAACTGGATAATGCTTATTGTGCTCATAATAATCATGAGGGAGTAAAACAGAAATTCTTCGCTTCCTCCCCAGTTGTGGACTTTCATATTCTTCAGCAAGAATTTCAATGATTGGCTTGGGTATCCTCGTTGTAAAAGTTTGCATAGGATGACAAAAATAGATATATTATCAGAATTTAAGGGGCATTTCAGCGATTTATCTTTTGACCAGAATTCGCTGAGCCAGAGGTGCAGAAATTTGAATTTCACGCTTCCCTACTCTAATAATAATGTAATCACTACCTATATCCATGACAGTGATATGAGTATCAGGAAAAAGGCCGAGTTCCCATAGTTCTGATTCAACTTCTTTATCAGGTTGATTAGCAGCAATAAAGGCTTTTG
>JAUMBJ010000090.1:0-8781 GCA_032115755.1 Saprospiraceae bacterium | reverse complement strand
GTAAATCTGCAAAGCGAGTTTATCCAGAAAGGTATTGATTTTGATTTCCCGAAATTGAATGAAATTGGACAACTTAAGACTACCTATTTTGCTTTTGATACCACAAATTCGAATATCAGACAGATTTTTAATGAAAAAACAAAAACAATCGTATATGATATTTCGGCAGAGATAAATGCAGACCGCGATTTGGGTAGTACTGGATTTATCAATAATGAGAGCTACTTTACCGTTAATGTAGCTGTTGAAGTACCGCTACATGGATCTGTAAAAGATGTTGTATTAACAGATACGGTTAGTTTTGATGCATCCAGGTTTAAGGATATAGAATCCGGTGAATTGAAAATGCTTATTACCAATGATTTTCCGGCAGATATTGAGTTACAGCTATATTTGCTTGATGATCAGGGTTCTCAAATAACACAGCTTATGGATGAGGGGCCTTTAGTTATATCATCTCCTGGAATTGGACCTGATGGCAGAGCTAACGCTCCTCAGGAGAAAGTACATTTTATACCTTTGTCAGCGAATAAAATTAGTAATTTGAAAAACGCAAAAACAATAGCAATAGTAGGTAAACTTAACACAACCAATAGTCAGTCCGGACAAACGCTATGGATTTACGATGATTATGGAATAGGTTTGAAACTAGGTGCCCTTGTCAATTTAAAAAATTAATATATGCACAAGTATTGCATTGTTTTTTTATCACTGCTTTTTCCAGGTATTTTCCTTTTTGGACAGGATATTGCATTGCTTACCACCCCAGGTACTATTCAGTCAAATTATATCAATCCTGCTGATTTTCCGAAAAAAAAATTCCAAATTTCCCTCGCCGGGATACACGGAGAGATCTTTAGCAGAGGACCTTCATATGGACAGATTACACGGTTGCAAGGAAGTACGCGTTACCTGGATTTTGACAATTGGGCATCTAATGTAAAATCCTTGAATGGAATTTTTGTGCAGGGTAATGTACATACTTTTGATGTTTCCATGAAAGTCGGAAAATGGGCTTTTTCCGGAGGCCATGCATTTCGTCAATTGGGTGAACTTACATATTCGGGCAAACTACTTGAGTTACTTAGTTCAGGTAATGCACCTTTTATTGGTCAAACGCTCAGTATAGGGCCTTCCATGCAGTACAATGCCTGGAATGAATTTTATATAGGGGTACAGAGAAAATTCGGCAGGTTATCGATTGGCCTTAAATTAAAATATATGGCGGGTCTTTCTAGTTTGGCAACGGAAAGTAATGGATTTAAACTAACTACAAAAAGCGAGTTTTATCAATGGCAATTCGATACAGATTATGTAATACGCAGTTCGTCTGCTTTTCGTTTCAATAGTTTTGATGATGTTGTTTTTCAACCTACTGGTTTAAAACTATCCTTTGATCATCTATTGTATAATAATACAGGTTTTGGTGCAGATTTGGGATTATCTTACACCATCAACGACAGGCTTGGTTTTTTTGCTAGTGCCGTGGATCTTGGATCTATTAAGTGGGATTTTGTTCCTAGAAAGTATGAAAGCAAAGGGAGTTTTTTATTTGATGGTTTTGATATTGAAGATATTCTAATAGATTCTGCTGGAATTTCAGTATCGGATTCTTTGTATCAAATATTTAATTTCAAAGAATCCCGCGAACAGTTTACGACAAACTTACCAACTAAATTCTATGCTGGGGTCCATTGGAAATTTATGGAAAAGTATACGTTTAATTTTTTGTTTAGGTCTGATTTCAACTGGCAGATGAATACAAACTATTTTTATCTGTCTGGCGTAAGAAACTTTAAAAAAGCTGACCTTGGTTTGAGCTGGAACGTACGAAATGGGAGTTATATAAATCCGGGAATCATTGTAAGGCTTCATTTTGGTCCATTTGGTTGGTATGCATATACAGACAATATTCTTGGTTTAGTGGACAGTAAATCACAACAGATTTTTAATCTAAGATCGGGGCTTCATTTCCAGTTTTAGGACAAAATATTCTGGATCAAAAAAGAAATATTTTTGCTTATCAGTAAAGATTGTTTTAAATGCAAATTCTAATTGAAATTTTAAAAGTTAACTCACGAGTGACAATCTAAAAACAAACATGAATATGTATCGTAATATTCAGAATATCATAATATTAATTGTAATATTCGCTGGAAAAAGTCTGTCGCAATATGGTCCATCTTTTTTGCAGGAATATGACAAGGAATGGGTAGACAGTATTTTTAAAAACTTAACACTTGAGCAGAAAATAGGGCAGTTACTAATGCCAAGAGCCCATTATTCTGGGAAACCAATTGATGAGGAATTACTTGCAAGCTGGGTAGAAAAATACCATATCGGGGGACTAGTGTTTTTTGCAGGACAGCCTACCAGGCAGGCACAAGTAGTAAATTTTTTGCAAGCCCGTAGTAAAGTGCCATTGATGATTGGTCAAGACTTTGAATGGGGCCTTGCCATGCGATTAGATAGCACGGTCAGGTTCCCTTATGCCATAGGCCTTGGCGCTATAGAGGGACAAGATCATTTACTGGAACGTATGGGGGCAGAAATTGGACGTCAGTGTCGTCGTATGGGGGTACACATTAATTATGCACCTGTAGTAGATATCAATAATAATCCACGCAATCCGGTTATTAATTTCAGGTCTTTTGGAGAACAAAAAGAACTTGTAGCCCGAAAAGGACTTTCAGTCATGAAAGGCATGCAAAATCAAAAAATTATTTGTACGGCAAAGCATTTTCCTGGTCATGGCGACACCGACATTGATTCACACCTCGATTTACCTGTAATCCAACATGATCGAAAGCGCATTTACAATACGGAAATTTATCCCTTTAGAAAATTAATTGAACATGGTTTGTCTGGAGTAATGACAGCGCATTTACATATTCCTGCTCTTGATGCTGATAAAAATATGGCATCTACACTTTCCAAAAAAACATTACAGGGAGTGTTAAGAAAAGATATAGGATTTGAGGGATTAGTCTTTACTGACGCTATTGATATGAAAGGCATTACAAAGCATTTCCCCAATGGTGAAGCTGTAGTTATGGCTCTTAATGCCGGCAATGATGTAATAGAAACATTTGTTGATGTTCCGCAAACTGTCGATGCCATTAAAATCGCGCTGGAGGAGGGAAAACTTTCCATTCACGAAATTGACCAAAAGGTATTAAAAATTTTAAAGGCAAAGAGTTGGCTGGGACTTCAGCAACATCAGCCTATCAATGTACAACATTTACTGAAGGATATAAATTCGCATCACGCTGAATTACTTAATCATGCTTTAGCAGAAAATATGCTCACCTTATTGGTTAATCAAAAAAATGCTATTCCGGTACAAAATCTTTCTTCCAAGATAGCCCTAGTATGTGTACATGAAAATGAAAATCAGCCCGTTGCAGATATGTTTAAATTATATACTTCAGTCAACGTAGTATATTTGCCAAAGTCACTGATTTCCGCATCTTCATTGGATAGTATAGCGAATTTACTAAAAAATTTTGATCAGGTATTTGTATCTGTAGCACCTCAGCATGTTAGGCCAAATCAGCAATATGGCATTACTCCTGAAATTTTACAGGCCATTTCAACATTTCAGAGCCATCCATTTGCCAGTCTTTTATGGTTTGGAAATCCCTATGGTTTAGAATTGGTTGGAGACTTAAGTAAATTTAGGTCTATCCTTATTGGGTATCAGGATACCAAATATACGCAGGAGGCTGCTGCCCAGGCCGTTTTTGGCGCAATCCCAATTCGAGGCAGACTCCCCATTTCATTAGGTGAACATTTTCCTGCCGGAAGTGGGATTTTTCTTGATCTATGAATAGGTTGAAATATGGATGGGCAGATTTTTCTGGAATAAACAACGAAAAACTATCTTTTGAAATTGATTCCATGATGGATGATGCTATTTCAAAGGGATATTTTCCCGGCGGGGTAGTTCAGGTGATTCACAAAGGTCAGGTAATACATAGGAAAGCTTACGGAGGCCAAATTATTGGTTCAAAAGAAGACCGAATGCCATTTGATGATATCGAATCATCTGATATATTATCGGTTAAGAGTGATGCAATGGATGATTTTACGTCTTCAAATAAAGACAACCAGAGTTCTAAGCCAAATATTTCTGTAGAAAATCATAATCAGCGCATTAGACGCGTTCATGTGGATGACCTTTTTGATATGGCTTCCATAACGAAAATTGCTGCTTCAGGTTTGGCAATTATGTCTTGGATGAGTGAGGGAAAGTTTGATTTGGATTCAACTTTTTCAACCTATTATCCTGAAGCAAGAAATACAGCTATGGAAAATTTGACTTTCAGGTCTTTGCTCACTCATACAGCTGGGCTAAAGGCATGGATTCCGTTTTGGAAAAATACTATAGATAGTGTTCAAACCTTAAGAAATGCTTTAATCCAGCACCCAGAATGGATAACTGAAACTTATTACCAAGCTAAAAAAAGGAATATTATACAGATCATATTCGGAGTAAAAGCAAAATTAGTGATAAATGAGCGCGAAACTATTGAGCGTGGTAGTCAGGAGTTTTGGAGGAAGGCCGCAAATAAAAGTACCATATCGTGGAAAAGAGGTTTGTTTTCATCCACGGAGCGTGAAGGTTATCAGATTCGCATTCACGATAGTATGTGGATGTTGAATAGTTACAGAGACACCATATTGAATATGATTTTAAATTGTCCTGTGAACCCGAAACAGGGTTATGTATATAGTGATATGCATTTTTACTTTTATCCTGATATTTGTAAAAGAATTACTGGGCTTTCATGGGAAGATTATCTCAGCAGACTTTATGCAAAAATGGGTGCTGGGTCAATGAAATTCAATCCAACGAATTATTTTGATAACATTCAAATTATTCCTACAGAATACGATTCATTATTTAGGCAATCATTAATTCATGGATATGTACACGATGAAGGAGCAGCTATGATGGGCGGGATATCTGGACATGCTGGCTTATTCGGAAATGCCAACGATTTATCCAAAATCATGTATATGTTTATGAAACTTGGTAATTTTGGAAACGATAAGATATTAAATGAAAATGTTGTCAAGGAATGTACTTCATACCAGTTTGCGGATAAAGGCATTCGACGAGCAATCGCATTTGATAAAAAAGACTTTAATCCTGAAGTTTTAAATGCCCCTATACGAAGTAGTTCAAGCAGTTTTGGACATTCGGGGTTTACAGGAACATATGCATGGGCAGATCCCGATCATGATCTTGTCTATGTGTTACTTACCAACAGAGTCAATCCAACCCGCAACAACCAATTGATGTTGAAAAACAACTTTAGACAACAACTTGGAGATTTAATTTATAGCTATATTACTCCTGTTATAAACATTAAATAGAATTTATCAATCCAAATGTTTAAACACATTTTAAATAGAAAAATTACAAGTCTGTGGCTACTTGCTTTATGCTTAATATGTAGTTTATCTTGTTATCAGAGAAAATCATATTTCACGGAATTGGAAAATGACTTGATACGTGCAATTGATTCTACAACGTATTATGTTGTTAAGCTTAATAAATATATCGGGGAGGAAAAATTGAAGAATGATGAACTTAAAGTATTAAAAGCAAAGAATAGTCAAGTGCTTCTTGTAGAAAATACAGAGATATTAAAGGTATATCTAGATAGTATTCAACATAAATCAACTGAAATTAAAGATTTTTCAGATTTTATACTGCAAGCCAAAACTCAAATAGATTACTTGAATTCCTTAAATGCCTCCGCAAAGGCAATTCTAAAAGGTGATTCTCAAAATTTTGGAAAGTGGCAATAGAATAAAAAATCTTTAATACTATGCATCGTGGTTATTATTCATGATACGTTCCTGTTGTGCAATGCTTTCATCATGAATAGCTTTAACCAGTTGATTTAAAAAATCTTCACTTAATCCATTTAGCAAACCCCGGCTTATAAATTTCTTAAATATTTGTAACCATCTGTCATGTTGAAGGATGGTTATTTGGTTACTCCTTTTTAAAGATCCGATTTTACGAACAATATCCATTCTTGAACTAAGGATGAGTAATAATTCATCGTCAATGGCATCAATTTCGTGCCTTAATTTTTCTAGCGCATTTATATCAGTTGATGCATCAGGTATTCTTTTTCTGATCACCAATTCATCTATAATCTTTTTGTAATCGTGAGGCGTTACCTGTTGTGCAGCATCACTCCAGGCTTGATCTGGATTTGGATGAGACTCCAACATTAACCCGTCATATTCAAGATCCATGGCTTTCTGTGCAACTTGAAAAAGCAAATCTCTCCTACCACAAATATGACTGGGGTCATTAATGAGTGGAATTTGGGGGAAGTGTTGGTGATAATCGATTGCAATATGCCAATAAGGTTTGTTTCTGTACATTTTTTCACCTGAAATACTAAAGCCCCTATGGATGGCTGCAATGGTTTCTATTCCCGCGCCGAGTATCCGTTCTGTGGCTCCTATCCAGAGTCCAAGGTCAGGATTTACCGGGTTTTTTATCATCACAGGAACGTTTGTTCCCTTTAGTGCATCGGCAATTTCCTGGACGGCAAATGGATTTACGGTAGTTCTGGCACCAATCCATAAAACATCAATTCCGGCTTTTAATGATTTTTCCACATGCTTAGCAGTAGCTATTTAATTCGTTTTTAATACGCTGCAACCAGGCTAGGCCAATTTCACCGACTCCTTCAAATGCACCTGGCCTAGTTCGTGGCTTCCATATACCTGAACGGAATAGGTCAAGATGCCCTGTTTTTTTAAGAGCTTGGGCTACTTCCATAACCTGATCTTCCGTTTCTGCACTACAAGGTCCAGATATGAGAAATGGTTTTTTATTTTTTATTTTCCAGGATAGCTGTGAATTCATATCTTTAATACAATCCAATCATCCATACGGTTTATCAAGTCAGCATTTTTAATTTGATTACATCCTTTGCAGGAAAAAAATTATACTTGTGTTATAAAAGTAACAAATTCAATATTTTTATTATAATAACTTTGCATTGCAAAATTTATTTTAGTTTAGGTGTGTTTTCCACCCATTTGGTTTGCCTATTTAATTAACAATTTCTGTCAACATTATTATTAAGAGTAAAAAAATAGTTATGAAGCAATTTAAAAAGTTTTTGTTTTTAGCTGCATTTATTGCATTTGGTGTAGGTTGTAATTCTTCTCAGGAAACGAGTTCGGTTGATTCGAGTTTGGTAGAAGAGAATAACGATGAAAAAAAGGATACGCTGATAAGATTTGCTGATATAACTACTATTCAGGCAAAGGAGCTTATGCAGAAAAACCCTGATTTAGTAATTTTAGATGTGCGAACACCAGAGGAAATTGCAGGTGGTAAAATAGAAGGATCTATTGAAATTGATTACGATGATCCTAATTTTAAAGCCAAAATTGATGCTTTAGATAAAGGCAAGGATTATCTGGTTTATTGTGCTTCGGGAGGAAGAAGTGGCTTTACAAAGGCTCTAATGATGGACACTGGATTTAAGAATGCTTATAACATGCTGGAAGGTTACAATAAGTGGAAAACTGAACAATAATTTGAAATGGAAATATTGAATATTATAATTAATGCATATAAGGGATATGCATCTTATTTGTGGAATGAAATTACACATCCATCTTGGCACAACTATTTTTATTGGTTGATATTTGTGTCGCTCTTCTTTTTTTTATTGGAAGTTGGGCGCCCGTGGCGAAAGGATCAGCCGATTTTTCGAAAAGATTTCTGGCTTGACTTCTTTTATATGTTTTTCAATTTCTTTCTTTTTTCACTTGTTATTTATAATGCGGCCTCTGATGTTGTTGTCAACTTATTTAATGATGCCATTAATAGTGTAACCGGTTTTAATTTACAAGAATCGAACCCTTTAAGAAATTTCCCAATGTGGGCAATTCTGTTGATTGGGTTTCTGGTGCGTGATTTTGTTCAATGGTGGGTACATAGATTATTACACAGGGTACCATTTTTATGGAATTTTCATAAAGTTCATCATTCAGTTGAGCAGATGGGTTTTGCAGCTCATCTAAGATATCACTGGATGGAAAATGTTGTTTACAGAAGCTTGGAATATATACCTTTGGCATTGCTGGGAATAGGCTTGTATGACTTTTTTATCATTCATATTTTTACACTGGCTGTTGGGCATTACAACCATAGCAATATAACGGTAAGCGGTAAAGTTACTGGAGGAATTCTTGGAGGACTAATAGGAATTGCCATGATTTTCAGCATTGCCGATATTCAGATCTTTGAAGGAACTACGTGGATGGTTAAACTGGCAGGATTGACAGGGAGTATAATCATAGGTATATTTGTTTTTGGGCCATTCATGAAAAAATTATTTAATAGCCCTGAAATGCATATTTGGCATCATTCCTATCATATGCCAGATGACAAACCTTTTGGAATAAACTTTGGTCTTACTTTGGCTATATGGGATTATATGTTTGGGACAGCAGCTATACCACATGAAGGAAGGGATATTCAACTGGGTTTTCCAGGAGTTGAGCATTTTCCACACAACTTCAAAGATCAAATGGCTTATGGATTTGGAAAAGAATAATTATTGAACCAATGTAAAAAACAAAAAGGATGAGCATATATATTGCTCATCCTTTTCTATTGTTACATCAATATAAAACTCAAATTTCGTCTCCTCTTAAAATACGAAACCTTTTTCGGGCCTCCACTGCAAAACTACTGCCACTGTATTCAATAAAAAGCTTTTCATACAG
>JAUMBJ010000089.1:0-23464 GCA_032115755.1 Saprospiraceae bacterium | reverse complement strand
TTGACCCCATGATTTCCTTTGACAAAACGGGACCTGAATATCAGTTAGACGCTTTAAAACCGGATTATGTAGTGATCAGTCACGGTCATTCTGACCATATATCAGATGCTGAAGAAATTTGCCGCAAATCCGGATCAATGATTATTTCAAGCTTTGAAGTGGTTAGCTGGTTTGGTTCAAAAGGTATTAAAGGGCACCCCATGAATATTGGAGGTAAGCATTTATTTGATTTTGGTATGATAAAATATGTTGCTGCAGTACATTCGAGTGTTCTACCGGATGGGACATACGGTGGTCCTGCAGGTGGGTTTGTCATCTCCAATCAAGATGTTACGTTTTATTTTGCCGGTGACACAGCACTTACCTGGGACATGAAATTAATACCTTTAACTTGCCCTAAACTGGATTTCGCCATACTTCCCCTTGGAGATAATTTCACTATGGGATATGAGGACGCAGTAATAGCTGCTGACTTTATTGCATGTGATCAAATCGTTGGATGCCACTTTGACACATTTGACCTAATCAAACTTAATCATCAAAAAGCACTGGATTCGTTTTCTACTTCCGGCAAAAATCTGATCATACCAGAAATTGGTAAAACAATTAGTATATAATATGGGTAAAATCATTGCAATTGCAAATCAAAAAGGCGGTGTAGGAAAAACCACTACTGCTATAAACCTTGCCGCTGCACTGGCAGTTTTGGATTATAAAGTTTTACTGATTGATGCTGACCCACAGGCAAATGCCACTTCAGGAGTTGGCATAAAGGAAGATGACATATTGATAGATACCTATGAATGTCTTGTGGAACATGCAGATATAGCTAATGCTATTCTGCCTACTGGCACACCTAATCTCTTTATCGTGCCATCATCAATCAACCTTGTTGGCGCTGAAATAGAACTGGTAAGTGCCGCTAATCGAGAATTTCAGATGAAAGAAATGCTTGCCACCATCAAGGACAAATATGACTTTATATTTATAGATTGCCTACCATCACTAGGACTGATTACGGTAAATGCACTCACCGCATCAGACGCCATTTTGGTACCCGTTCAATGTGAATTTTTCTCATTGGAGGGTTTTGGCAAATTGAAAGAGACTATACAAATTGTTAAAAGTTCTCTTAATCCGGAATTAAAAATCGAAGGTATATTACTCTCGATGTATGATCAGCGCCTGAGAATGGCCAATATGATCCTGGAGGAAATTCGCGAAATTATTTCAGATAAAATTTTCGAAACAATAATTCACCGAAACAGTAAAATTGGAGAAGCCCCATCTCTGGGACAACCAGTTATTATTTATGATGCCACTAGTAAAGGTGCTATTAATTTTTTAAATCTGGCTCAGGAATTTATTGCTAGCCAGTCAAATCTTTCTGCAGCTACCAGATAAAATATTCCTTATGAATAATAAGCAAAAAGTTAATAAAGGACTACGCTCATTGCTGGCAAATATTGAAAAGACAAATACCCCGGCCGAAAAGTCTGAATTACTCCGAGAATACAGCAATAGTATCATTCATCTTAGACCTGAACAAATAGAAACCAACCCATTCCAGCCCCGTACAGAATTTGATCCGGAACAACTTATGGAACTTGCTAAATCTATCAAGGTGAATGGGTTAATTCAACCTATCACTGTAAGAGACATGGGAGATGGACATTTCCAGATTATTTCCGGAGAACGAAGATGGAGGGCATCAAAAATGGCAGGTATTTCTTCGATCCCGGCATTCGTACGCGTGGCCAATGATCAAGAAATGCTCGAAATGGCCTTGGTAGAAAATGTGCAGCGCGCCGACCTCAATGCCATCGAAATTGCGATTTCCTATCAAAGGCTAATGGAAGAATGTCAGCTGACACACGAAGCTTTATCCGACCGTGTCGGCAAAGAAAGAAGCACAGTTACGAATTATGTAAGGTTATTAAAGCTGCCCCCTGACGTTCAGGCTGCATTAAAAAATGGCCAAATCTCTATGGGACATGCAAGGGCATTGGCAGGTATTGAAAACATCGTCAGGCAAAAACAGATTTTTCAGCAATGTATGGAGCAGCATTTGTCGGTGAGGGCACTTGAAAACTTAATTAAAGCAGAAAATCAGATTCCCTCCACGAAAAAATCGTCTAAAAAAGCCACTAATGAAAATGCTGAAATTACAAAACTACAGTCAAGTATAAGTTATAGCTTGGGTACTCCTGTTCAAATAAAAAGAAGTGAGCAAGGATCCGGCCAAATTGTAATTCCTTTTAAAAATGACCTGGAATTCAATCTTTTAATAGAAAAACTTATGTCTGAAAACACATGAGAACTTATAAATAGTATCCGCCATGATGCAAAAACCAACAAATCTGCTACGTGTAAAA
The DNA here is from genome assembly GCA_032115755.1 of Saprospiraceae bacterium. Classification (GTDB taxonomy): domain Bacteria; phylum Bacteroidota; class Bacteroidia; order Chitinophagales; family Saprospiraceae; genus OLB9. Next base: position 21,089 of record JAUMBJ010000089.1, on the reverse strand, counting down.
CTTACTGTTATAGTAATCATGATGCAGTTTGTTATTGTCAAACAGGTCTATGGCCAGGTAGATGTTATTTATAATCCAGGAACCAGCCTGATAGAACCAGACTCACTTGATGAAAATGATACTATTATTATTAAAAACGGTTTTATTTCTCTTTTTGAAGGCAAACCTGGGCGAGCTGCATTATACGCTCTGCTCATTCCAGGAGGGGGGCAAATGTACAATAAGAAATATTGGAAGATTCCACTGGCAATTGCCATAGATGGCGGACTAATATACAATATATACTTTCAAAATCAGCAATACAGAAAATATCAAGATGCCTATGTATTGGCACTACAACGAGGCGAACCTCCTACCTCCGTTAACAATCTTCGAGAACAACGAAATTTTTACAGAAAATGGAGGGAATATAGTTGGGTATTTTTTTTTGCAGGCCATATGTTCACAGCACTTGATGCCTATGTAGACCGTCATTTGCTGGAATTTGACATCAAGGAAGATATAGGATTTTTAGGAAAGGGCATAACCACAATTCCTATACAAGGAAGCATAACGCTTCATATCCCGCTACACCATTTTTCAAAAAAATAAATCCCTAATCAATACTTAATGGTGGTAAACCGGATTGGATCGAAGCTCTTTGTATTTGGCGATCAGTTTTTCAGCATTATGGTTGTGATCATAATAATCTTCCACAAACTTTTTAGCTTCTTCACCAAGATTTACCTTAAATGAAGCATCTTCAAAAACGCGTTGGACGGCTATAAGAAACTCTTCTGGAGTATCTGCAATTAATAAATGTTTTTCATGACTCGCTTCAATACCTTCCTTACCCAATGTAGTTGTTATAACTGGTTTTCCTAAAGCCATGCCTTCCAAAATTTTAACACGCATTCCACTTCCCGAAAATAAAGGAACGACCATGGCTGCATGTGTATTGATGAAAGATATTGCTTGATCAACTTCACCATGTATTACAATGTTGTCTTTTTCATAAGACTTGAGAAAATCAGGCGTATTGCGTCCTGCAACATGAAATTTCATCTGCGGATATCGCTCATGTATCAATGGCCAGACCTTATCAATAAACCACATCAGCCCCTCCATGTTGGGCATCCAGTCTAGAGCCCCTATAAAGCAAAGGTCTTCCGTTTTTAATGGTCTTTTTGCCTGATAGTATGCATTGAGATTTAGTCCAATAGGTGAAGCAATCGCTCCGTTTTTATAACCAAGATTTTTAAATTTTTTCAAATCTCTCTCCGACACTGCAATAAGATAATCATAGTCATTGAGACGCGTTAATTCAAAACGTTTCAATTTGGAAGTAAGATATTTCAAGTACCATTTTTTAGGTAAAAACCTCGTATTTGCGGTGATTCTTTCCCAAATTTCATATTCTACATTATGGGCTCTCATGGTTACCAGAGCAGTGGAATGTTTCTTTATAGTCTCTATATATGGGGCAAGATATAATGTTTCTAACTGCACAATATCATATGTATTGCTTTGGAGAAGTTGGACTAATTTTTCTGCAAATTCCTCACTGACAAACCTGCTAACATGATAGGATTCTTTTGAGAAAAGGTTTTTAAACGCATCTATAACACTTAATGAATTATCAAGCGCTGTGACATGGATCTCCTTATAGTGGTTGAATTCTGCAGGAAGCTGACTAACATCTGTGTAGTGCTTTGTCGTATTCATACTCAACAGCGTAATCTCGCATCCCTGTTCGTGCAAAGCATTACTGAGATAAGTTACCGCTATTGATTCACCATCTTTTAGGGGAAAAGGAAACTTTTTACACAACTGAAGAATCCGCATACACATCAATAGAACCGTGAAATTGTATAAATAACAAAGGTAATGTTTTCATCTCAATATCCCGGATTTCTTTTAAAGAATTTACAATTATTATCGCTTACGACACTTAAAAACATTGAATTAATAACATGTCAAATGTAACAACGATAAATAAAAATATTTATTATATTAATTTTAACTTTTTATTAATAAAACTATATTTTTAAAAAAATGTAAGGCCCCAAACGATGCTTGGCCTGAATTTGATGTAGCTAAGAATTCATAAAAAGACACATTTTTCAAAATGAGTAAAACACAAATAATGCCTACCCTATTTATGGACAAGGATTTGAACATTGGGTATGTATCGCATCAATATCCTCTTGCCATTCATTTTGAAATGTCCATAGCATTCTATGAATTAGCGATTTGAGCTGCAAAACATTAGTTACTCCAACAATCGCAGTAGAAACAAAAGGCTGATGTAATACAAAGGATAAAGCAAAAGATGCGGGATCCAAATTAAATTTTTGGGCGATTTCTATATACTTATGTGACAGTTTGTAAGCCAAATCGCTACTATATCGTGCCATTTGGGGAAAGCGTTTTAAACGTGACAACGGCGACGGAATATGTTGATGATATTTTCCAGTAAGCAAACCAAAGGCAAGTGGAGAATACGCCATCATCCCAATCTTTTCGCGCATTATCATTTCAGAGAGGCCCACTTCAAAGGAGCGGTTTAAGAGATTGTATGGATTTTGTATCGAAATTAAGGGTGAAGATTGCATAGTTCTGCTTTCATTCAGGTAACTCATAAGACCCCATGGAGTTTCATTCGAAATACCCCAGTGTCTAATTTTTCCTTTTTTTACAAGGTCATCCAGCGTGCTAACGACTTCCTGCAAATTATACTGCCAATGATCATCAGGATCAAATTTAAATCCAAGCTGTCCAAATGTATTTGTTTTTCGCTCAGGCCAGTGCACCTGATAAAGATCGATAAACGATGTTTTTAATCGTTTTAGACTACCATTCAAAGCGCTTTCCAATCTGTTTTTACTAAAAGATAAATCATCACTTATGTATCCAAACCGGGGTGAAGGCCCCGTAATTTTGGTAGCCAAAATAATCTTATCTCTATTTTGGCGGAGTTGCATCCATTTCCCAATAAATTCTTCCGTAACACCAAAGGTTTCCTCGCTTGCAGGTGCAGGATACATTTCTGCCGTATCAAAAAAATTAATACCATTTTCCAGCGCATAGTTCATGATTTCTGATGCACTTACATAATCGGTCTGCTTCCCAAATGTCATGGTACCTAAGCATAACCTACTGACCTCCATATCAGATAAACCCAACCTGCTGTATTTCATGAACCTTATAATTGTATATGTGAAAGTATATAAGCTAAAATATTGTTAAAAGTTAAACTAGTTTAATTAATGCAAAACAAATTTGATTGACATTTGTTACAACAAATATTAATCAAAATCTAAAAATTTATGAAAAGTTTTTTAGCAACATTCGTAGCACTATTATTTGTCTCTGCATCTATGATTGCGGGACCAAAGCCAACTGGAAATATCGATATTAAAAAATCTGTATTAAACTGGAAAGGCTACAAGGTAACTGGAAGCCATACAGGTACAGTAGGCTTTAAAAGCGGCTCTCTTGACTTTAGCGGTAATATGCTAAAGGGTGGCAGTTTCATTATTGACATGAATTCCATCACATGTACAGATCTTGAAGGTAAAGGAAAAGCAAGTCTTGAAGGACATTTAAAGTCAGACGATTTCTTTGGTGTAGAAAAATTTACTACTGCCAAAATTGAAATTACTAAAGTTATATCCAGAGGAAAACCAGGAGACTACAAAGTGATTGCAAAGCTTACCATTAAAAATGTAACTAAGGAAATCAAATTTGATGCTAAAGTTGCTGATGGAAAAGCCACGGCTAAAATTGTTATAGACAGATCTGAATTTGATGTTAGATACGGAAGTGGATCTTTCTTTGAAAATCTGGCAGATAACACTATTTATGACGAGTTTGACATTGACATAAATATCGCTTATTAATTTTTCACCAAAAACATTTCAACTTGTTTGGTGTATTATAAATAATTGTATATTTGCATTATGACAATAAAAGGATGAAAAGACATCCATAAAATATATAATAAGTGTTCGCACTTTTAAGACAGTAGTTTTTTTCATAGTTAGAGGGTCGGGTCGCCGGATCCGGCCCCTTTCAAAAATAACTAACGTCGCAAAATTCTAAGAGCATCCATTTGGTGCTCTTTTTTTTTTGTAAAAATTCAAAAATATGACCATAAACCTTATCAGTGATACTATTACCCGGCCTACATCGTCCATGTTGGAAGCCATGTTGAGCGCCCAGGTAGGTGATGATGTTTTTGGAGAAGATCCAACTGTTAATCAACTTGAGCAGAAGGCAGCGGAAATGTTCGCCATGGAGGATGCACTGTTTTGTCCCTCTGGAACTATGACCAACCAAATAGCTATTAAACTGCACACCCAACCTATGGACGAGATCATTTGTGATGTGGATTCCCATATCTATCAAGCAGAAACAGGAGGATACGCTTTTCATAGTGGCGTCTCCATAGCTTTGATTCACGGAGAAAACGGAAAAATAAATCGTGATCAAATTGTTTCGCAAATTAGACCTGGATTTGACTGGCAGCCAATGAGCACACTGGTTGTTCTTGAAAACAGTTGTAATAAAGGAGGAGGTAGTTATTACACTTTGGATGAAATTGCTGCCATTCATCAGGTAACTAAAAGCAAGCAACTTAAGCTGCATCTGGATGGTGCAAGAATTTTTAATGTGCTGGTTGAGACACAAGAAAATTCACTCGATTATGGTAAATATTTTGATACCATTTCGATTTGTCTTTCTAAAGGACTTGGAGCACCTGTCGGGTCACTTCTGCTGGGTAGTAAAGCACAAATAAAAAAAGCACGTAGAATCCGTAAAGTCATGGGGGGAGGCATGCGACAGTCCGGCTATCTAGCAGCCGCGGGTATTTATGCCCTCGATCATCATATTGAACGTTTAAAGATAGATAACGAACGAGCACGCATGATAGGTCAAATACTAGCTAAAAAATCTTATGTTAAATACTTAAAGCCTGTTTCTACAAACATCGTCATTTTTGAGCTCGTCAACAGCATTTCATGTGAGAAGTTCCTGGAAGAGCTCAAAAAACATCATGTTCTGGCATCAGCATTTGGTCATCAAACCATAAGATTTGTCTTCCATTTAGATATCACAGAACAAGATTTTGAGACTGCTTGCCATGTTTTAGAAAGAATACAATTCTAATGAAGATCAGATAGGCCAGCTATCTATATACTTTATGAAGACTTTTGCCATATTTTCTGCGTCTGAAATGGCTCTGTGATGTATCCCTGTAAATTCAAATCCTTCAATCTTTACCACTTTCTTAAGACCCTGCTCATGAGTCTCCCGTTTGAGGGATTTATAGGCTGCCTTAAGATTGCAGTGATATTCAAGCCAATCATACTCCATTTTATGAAGTTTACAGTCTGATTGCAATTGTTCTTTATCATATTTACCCCAGCTGACAAGACAATAATCCTCATCAAGATCAATCCAGTCCATAAAATCCTGGCAAACTATAGAATAAGACTTAGCTTTGTCAATATCCTGTTGTGTAATTGATGTAAGTTTTTTACAAAAGTCGGAGAGTATTGGATTGACAAGCGGTTTAACAAATTTACTAAAAACGTCGGTCACTTCTCCATACTCATTTACCTTAACCGCACCAATTTCAATAACTTCGTTAACACCATGGGGAGGTCTTCCAAGCCAACAGGACGCTTCCAAATCAAAGATGATATAATTCACTTGTTACTATTTATACTTCAAACGCCTTTACCCAAGACAATCGATCCTGCAAATGATAAGTAGATAATCTGTTATGATAAAAATACAATAATCTCAAATCTTCCGTGTATATGGACAAATTATTGCGAGAGAGCACTCGATGCTGATGATAAACTCCTAATTGACGCAGTCCAAGCATTATCAATTCTGAATCTTCCAGTTTAAACTCTTCTGAGCACCTAATCAACCCCTCTTTTTCCATTTTTCGGAGCTCAACAATCAGCTCACTACATCGCATATCAAAATCAGATGCTGGAACTAAAAACTGTTGGGGAACTGCATTTATAAAGGTAATCAAATCCGTACATTCAGATTTATCATATAAAAGCTGAAAAGCAACAAAAGAAACAATATTGGAAGAGAGCGCCACATTATTTTTCTGAAATTCATTTACAACAGCTTCCCCAAGAATCCTGGTATATATTGATTCTCTTTGAGTGTCTGCCTTTAGTACTCCATCAGTTAAAAAATAATCATCTATTTGAATTTTATGTCCAAACTTATCGATACTTTCCCCATTTTCATTTACACGATTTCCAAATACATCCATAATATGACCTAAAGACATATAAACTTCAGACTCTCTCTTAAAGAGATTTTTAACAAATCTTAAGTAATCTGAAAATCCGGGTTGAAGTTGTTTTGATCGCTGATATTTTTCTCGTCCCATTTCTCTGAGATGTTGATCAATAAGCAATGCACCTTCTAAAACAAAGTGGTAACCAATATTTAAGGTAACAACAAATATTTTCTTTTTCGCTTCTGCCATAAGATGTAATCTTTGGGCTTCAATAACTGAACTAAGTAACCCAAGTTTTACCTTTGTTTCAGTAGCGCCGCTCCGAGAGCGCGTCCCGCCAGGAAAAAAAATACTGTTCACATCTTTTGTCAAAGCATATGCTGACATAGATTTGAGGCATTCCAGATATATAGGATTCTTTTTTCTTCTATCTACTCTATAGGCACCAAGGCGGTTCATAAAGTATGCAGCGAGCTCCACATTATAAAGATTCAGGCCTGCACCATAAGCAAAGGCAGGTAGTCCCATTTTCGTATCAATAGTGTAACCCACCATGATACTATCCAGATTAGAATGATGTGTTGGCAGCATGACAACAACACCTTGCTGAAATAATTTTCTAAGTAAAGGAAGGTCTCCGACTACCCTAATTTTTCGCTCTAATTGCCTTTGATTACCCCACCTCCATTGTCTGCTTCCAAAATACTTATTGAATAGTCGCTTAAATAAAGATGTTAAAATATTTCTAGAGAACTTAAATGTTCCCGGCATGAAATGCCCAACGATTTCTTCAGAATATCGATTCACAATTTTATACAGCAGCTCTTTCTCTGCTTCTACCCTATCCTCTCTCGCCTGAATTAAATCAAGTTCTGCAGAAATATTCTTCCAATATTCCTTTTCATTTGGCGGATCAACTTTCCATAAATTGAGTTTAATACGCTGTTGCTCCAAATAAATAGTTTTGGAAATAATCTCACTTTGGGTACCCTGATAAGTATCCAGCAGCCGCTCCATCACAAATTGATTCAATTCCTCAATAAATTGTTTTCGTTCTTTGCTTATTCGAGCTACCGGCCATTTCGATATATCCGGTATGATATGTTCAAATCTGGGCTGGACCTGATTCATACGTAAAAACATTTAATGTATTCCAACATGTATTATTTGGCTTATTTATATAATTATATCTTTGAAGAAGCAATGACGATAATCCGCTTCGAGTAATAATTTCATTTATCTTATTGTTTTTAAATGTATACAAGAATCAATATAATTTAAAATTTCATCTCTTCCTTCGCGTGTTTCTGCACTGCTAACAAATGCAGCAGGAAGTGCTTCCCATGTTTGAAGCAATTGTTTCTTGATCGCATTGACGTGCTGAACCCTTTTAGTTTTAGGCACTTTGTCTGACTTCGTAAAAATAATAGCAAATGGAATATGATTATTTCCAAGCCAGTCAATGAATTGAGCATCTGCCTTTTGCAATTCGTGACGTATATCAATAAGAATAAAGGCAGATAAAAGGTTATCTCTCTTCAATAAATAATCAGATATCATTTTGTCAAAGGCCTGCTTTTTTTCTTTAGAAAGTCTTGCATAGCCATATCCTGGCAAATCAGTGAGCATCCAAAGATGATCGACATTAAAAATATTTATCAACTGGGTTTTTCCAGGAGTACCAGATACTTTTGCCAAACTTTTTTTGTTGGTAAGCATATTTATCAAAGATGACTTCCCCACATTTGACCTTCCAATAAAGGCAAATTCCGGAAGGTCGCTTTTTGGACAACTCTGTACATTTGGAAAACTTGCAATAAAAGAAACATCCTGAATAGTCATAACGGCATCATTTTTGATATATTAGTATTATATGATATCTGTATAACACTATTTATCAATTACTTACAAAAACGTAACATGCAATAACCATCAAGCCTATATTAAATTAAGGTTAAAGCCTTGTAAAAATAAAAATTTTAAACGGCAACTTACGTTATTAGATAACCAATTATCGTGATTACACATAATTGTTTAAAAACTTAATACTAAATTTAATTATGGATGTCAAATTTAATAACAGAATCTCGGGGCGAAATAAGCATTAGCCCCATTAAACCGAATAAATAATAATATGAATCTAGTTTATAATACCTGTGATTGACAATTTAACTCAAGCGAATGAAAGGCTTTGTTCAAGTATGCTGGAAATTAAAAATATTTGTATCATCATTCTATCCCAGCAAACAAATATTCAAAAAATCAAAATATTATTCTTTGCAATTAACTTTTAAAATACTTAGTAAAATCTAAAAAAACATAGCATTAAAACAGCAATATGAATAGCATTATCAAAACAGTAGGAACAGCACTTTTATTTTGGATGATTACATTTCCACTTCAAGCTCAGTTTGAATTTGGGCTAAAAGCTGGTATCCACAGCACAGATATCGACAAACTTGAAACGATCGACATTTTTAATAATCTAGAAAATCTTAAACTATCTGTACACCAGACACATCTGGGCTACCAGCTTGGAGTTTATTCTAGAATTAAAATTGCGTCATTTTACCTGGAACCTGCTCTGTTGGCACAGTCAAGTCGTGTGGACTATAAGGTTCAAGAAATTAAGGATGCTGGTATTATTGAAGTTATACGCACCGAAAGATTTGGGTATGTGGATATTCCCATAATTGCCGGGCTTAAATTTGGATTTTTCAGGATACATGCCGGTCCAGTAGGACATATATTTGTGTCTTCAAATTCAGATTTATTTAAATATGAATATTACAAGCAAAATTTTAAAAATTTAACGCTTGGCGTACAGACTGGAATAGGTTTTGACATTTGGAAATTCAGGCTCGACGCCCAATATGAAGGAAATTTATCTGCATTTGGCAATCACCTTGTTTTCGATGGAAAACCCTATGCATTCAGCAATAACCCCTCCAGGCTTTTACTTACATTGGGATATAAATTTTAATTTTGTCTAAAATATGACATTTTGAAGATTATTTTTTTTGGAACGCCGGATTTTGCTTTAACCACATTACAAGGTCTTCATGACCATGGATTTGAAATATTGGCAGTGGTAACAGCGCCTGATGCTTTAGGCGGTAGAGGTGGAAAAATTTTAATAGAATCTCCTGTTAAAAAATATGCGGTTGAAACTGGGATTCCGATTCTCCAACCTACCAATCTCAAATCCGAACAATTTCAACAACAGCTTCTAAATCTAAACGCAGATATATTTATTGTAGTAGCTTTTCGAATGTTGCCAGAAGCTGTATGGAATATGCCAACGAAAGGAAGTTATAATCTTCATGCTTCACTCCTTCCCAAATACAGAGGGGCAGCACCTATAAATTGGGCTATTATTCGAGGGGAGACTGTTACTGGGGTAACTATGTTTAAATTAAGTCATTCCATTGATACAGGTGATATTTTAATTCAAGAAAAATGTAACATCGGACCAGAAGATAATTTTGGTACGCTTTATGGCAAACTGAAAGAGTTGGGTTGTCTGACTGTAATAAGAGGTCTTAAAATTATTGAATCTTCCGATAAAGTTAAGCTATGGAAGCAAAAAGATCTGGAGGCAACGCATGCGCCTAAAATTTTTCATGACACATGTGAAATTAATTTTAATCAGCCGACCAAGCGAGTAATTGACTTTATAAGAGGTTTAAGTCCTTATCCTGGAGCGTGGACAAAAATTAATGGGACAGAATGTAAAATTATTCAAGCCTTTTTCCCAAGTGAAAATACCATTAAAAAACAAGTTCCCGGGACAATTAGCATAATAGAAAAAAGAAGATTATTCATCTATACAGCAGATGGATACATAAAAGTTGAAAGATTAAAAATGTCTGGTTCTAAAGAAATGTTAGTAAATGATTTTTTGTCAGGATACAGAAATATTCCCAAAAACATTGGGTAATATTACTATCTGTTTGAAACCATAGAATTAAAATGGCTTTCTTTACAGTAAGAAGAGGCGTAATGTTTAAATAAAGTATTCTTATAGTGTTTTCCAGCGTAATAAGCCAGTATTTTCTGAAATTCGTCGAGAGACTGATAGCTGTGATGAACACCTATTTTTTCAAATTTTTCATTTAAAACTACAATGGCAGGGAACGACATTCTACCTTGCAGCATTTCGACTGCCAGCCCATTAAATTCATGCTTTCCTATTGTCACTGCTTCGTATTCTTGCTGTCCCAGGTTTATTGGCTCAGCGTCTAGTGCGTTTATCTTTAAAGCATAAAAGTGTTGATTAATAAACCTAGCGGTATGGTCATCCTGAAAGGCACCAGCTTCCATGCTTTTGCACCATTTACATCCGTTAAAATGGAAATACAATAAAAACATTTTGTTTCCTTTATCTACTTTTTCAGAAACCCGAATAGGATCTACCCATCTGATCATATTTTGACCAAAGGACAACTGTATATGCGCAAAAAAACAATAAATTAGAATTGATGTGAGAGGCTTAATGCTCATACCAAAATATATATTTTTTAAACTATTAAGCAATGATAACAATTTTAAGACCTACGTGACATTTCAAATTTAATTTTTTTTTAAAATTTAATAAAAATTTAACTATTTAACCGTACCATAACTACCCCTATGTTCAACAACTTTAAATAGGAATATCTAAATTGATTACCTTTGTGTATAAAATTAATTATGCACGATATTGAACCGTGGTACGGATGGAGAGATGAATATACGGCTGAAGAAGACCGGCACTCTCCTTTCTTTAGAAGAACGTATGACGAATTTCAGTTTAATCATAAAATATACAATTACTACATCCACCCACAATGGGATTTTTTCGGTTCTGAAACGTTATATTTAAAAATACTTTTTGTAGATTACGAGGATGGTGTAGCCTTAATCGAGTTAATAGGAGAATGGAACGACACTATTGAAAATGATATAATGTTTTTAAAACGAGACCTTGTTGACCAATTAATAAAAAAAGGTATAAGCAAATTTGTACTTTTTTGTGACCATGTATTAAATTTTCATGGAGATGATGATTGTTATTACGAAGAATGGCTGGAAGATATTAAGGATGACAATGGATGGATTTGCCTTGTCAATACTTATGAGCATGTCATTTTAGAAATGAAAAAATACAGGCTACATCACTATGTTCATTTTGGAGCTTCCCTAAATGATTACAACTGGCGATCAAAAAAACCTGAATTTATCCGGGAAGAAATAGAGCAAATCATATTTGGTCATAAGCAATTGTCAACTTCTGTAAAATAATTAGATGCCAACACATAAATCAGGTTTTGTAAATATTGTAGGAAACCCTAATGTAGGTAAATCAACGCTTACAAATGCTTTAATGGGTGAAAAAATGGCAATCATTTCTTCTAAACCTCAAACAACAAGACATAGAATACTTGGTCTAATGAGTGGTGATGATTACCAAGTGGTATTATCTGATTCTCCTGGAATTATTCAACAGCCCGCTTATGGTATGCAACATGCCATGAATAAATTTGCATATTCTGTTTTTGAAGATGCTGATATTATTTTATTTGTTACTGACATCTATGAAAATTATTCAGGTCTAGAACCAATCATTGAAAAATTAAAGCATGCTACGGCAAAAAAATATTTAATTATTAATAAATGTGATGAGGATAAAAATAATAGAGCTAATGATCTTATAAATATATGGAAGGAACGAATATCCTTTGACAGGATTTTTATAATATCCGCGAGAGAAAAAATAAATACCGAACTACTTTGGGAGCAAATCATGGAGGACTTACCTGAGGGACCGGCCTATTACCCAAAAGATCAATTATCTGACAAAAGCGAGCGTTTTTTTGTGAGTGAAATCATTCGTGAACAGATATTATCCCTATACAAACAAGAAGTGCCATACTCTTGTGAAGTGGTTGTTCATAGATTTAAAGAAGAAGAAAAAAAAGGTGAACCCCTACTCATGATTTATGCCGACATTTATGTGGACAGAAAATCCCAAAAGCCAATTATCATCGGAAAGCAAGGAGAGGCCATTAAAAAACTGGGAATACAGTCACGGGAAGCATTGGAAAAATTTTTTGGCAGCCATGTATTCCTCGATTTAAATGTAAAGATTAAGGAAAACTGGAGAAATGACGATAGGCAACTGCGCCAATTCGGATACAATGAATATTAGAATCAGTGTACATAAAAGTTCAATTTAAGTATTGGTTATAGCATATATAAATTATATGCACGCTCCTAAAAGCATAAGTAATAAACTTTGTTAATCACATGCTTTATTGTAAGCTTATTGTCAAATTAATTTCAAATGTTTGGATAAGTGAATAAGCGTATTACAGGACATAGAAGTGGGTAAAAAAATGTATATTTGCACTTCTATTGCAATAGAAGTGTAAAGGTAAATACAAATAATAAAAACAATCATATCAGTGCAATGCACCCCTTAGTATGATTCTCATTGCTAATGAAATGAAAAGTAAGGCTTGAAAGATTAAATTAATGCAAATGAATATAGTTTGGCGAATATATTTTACCCTAGTATTGGGTTTAGGAATAATAAGTTGCTCAAATGACTTTGAGATTACGGAGGGCGTTGCGGATATTCCAGTCGTTTATGGATTGCTATCATCTTCAGATTCTGCTTTGTATATTAGGGTAGAAAAGGCATTTGTAGATGAAAACACATCAGCAATCACCCTTGCAAAGGATCCAGAAAATCTTTATTACAAGGATATTTTGGTTGAAATTTCAAATGGTCAAAAAACCTTTACTATGCAGCGCGTAGATGGTAATTTGGAAGGCTACCCCAGAAAATCAGGAGCTTTTGCAAGTTCCCCAAATTATTTATACAAATTAAAGCAAGGAGTTGGTTTTATAATTGAAGGTCAAAAAACGTATTTACTCACCATAAAAAAGGCTGACGGAACTACATTGGCAAGTGCACAAGCAGTAGCACTCCGCCCATTAACAAATCTTGATATTACGAATCCCAATGCTTCCGCATTGCTTTCATTTGGTTACAATACGGATTTTACGGTAGGATTTAGATCAAGTCCTTTGGCTTATATTCACGACATTTCTTTGATATTTGAATATACTGAAGAAAAGAATGGAACATTTACTGACAAAATTATAGAGTGGCCACTGGTAAGCAATTATGAAGAAAATGTCAATGATTTGGTCATTAATTACAGAATAAAAGGAAGAGCTTTTTATGAATTTTTGAAGTCAAACCTTACGCCAGATCCGGCAGTAAACAGATTTATGAGAAGGGGATCCATTAAAATAAGTAGTGGTGGAGAAGATATTGGAAAATATACCAGTATTTTAAAAGCAAATACAGGCATAACCTCATCAGGAGAAATCCCAAGTTATTCTAATATAAATAATGGGGTTGGGTTATTTTCATCAAAAACAACTTTTATTCGCCCGAATATTGGATTTGCCAATCAGACGCTTGATTCTTTGAAAAATGGTACAATTACAAAAAGCTTAAATTTTAGATAACCTCTTGCATTAATTCCAACTTTAATTATGATCACATGCATAATTAATTGAGATACCACCAAACCTTTATATGTAAGCTAATCTCAACAGAATGGATAAATCACATAGATATCTGCACAGAGATATAAGTTGGCTTTCTTTCAATTATCGCGTATTGCAAGAAGCAGCAGATATTAACGTTCCATTACTTGAAAGACTCAAATTTCTGGCGATATACTCTTCTAATTTGGATGAATTTTTTAGAGTTCGCGTTGCCAACCATAGAAGCCTTGCCAGAGCGGATAAGGCTACAAAAAAAACATTGGATTATGCACCTGAATTTATACTTGAAGAAATACTAAACACTGCCAACAAGCATCAAATTGAATTTAGCCGAATTTTTGAGCAAGAGATAATACCCGCGTTAAAAAAGCAAAACGTACAGTTACTTACCAGAAAGAACCTTAATAAGGAGCAAATTGAATTTATTGACACGTATTTCAATGAGAACATGCTTCCATTTGTACAGCCGGTAATATTGGTAGGTAAAAAAATTAAGCCCTTTTTAAATGATGGCGCTTTGTACCTTGCACTTCATATGCATAGCAAGGATGCCGAAAAACCTATTTCAGAATATGCCATTGTCAAAATACCTTCTGATCACATGTCGCGATTTCTGGAATTACCCTGCAGGACTCCCGGAGTAAATCAATTGATCATGCTTGACGATGCTGTTCGCCACAGTGTAAGATTAATTTTTCCGGGATACAATATCCAAGATTCTTACTCCATTAAACTTACCCGCGACGCAGAGCTGTATATTGATGATGAATATTCAGGCGATCTGATTTCAAAAATTAAAAAAAGTCTTACAAAAAGAAGTATTGGCATTGCTTCGAGAATGGTATATGACAGGTCTATGCCAAAACACTTGCTGGACTATCTTATGTATGTATTTGAGCTTGATAAACTTGACCTGTTGCCAGAAGGGCGCTATCATAACAATTCAGATTTTTTTAAGTTTCCTGACTTTGGCATGAGCCATTTAAAAGACCAGATTCTTTCTCCCATTGCATTAACTGATTTGGAAGAAGCTGAATCTGTATTTAAAAAAATAAGTGAAAAGGACTATCTGATACATCCTCCTTATCATTCTTATGAATCAGTTATCAAGTTTTTCGAACATGCGGCTATAGATCCAGAGGTCACACACATAAAAATCATTCAATATAGGGTTGCAAAAATTTCAAGAATCATGACTGCACTTAAAAATGCTGTCAAAAATGGAAAACAAGTAAGTACTTTCATTGAAGTGAAAGCCAGATTTGATGAAGCTGCAAATCTAAAATGGGGTGAGGAACTTGAACAGGCAGGAGTTACGGTTTATTACAGTATGCCAGGATTTAAGGTACATTCAAAACTTGCTTTGGTTAGAAGGCTTGAAAATGGCAAACCAAATCTTTATGCATATATGAGTACAGGAAACTTTCATGAAGATACTGCCAAAATATATGCTGATTTTGGAATATTTACTTCAGACAGAAGAATCACCAGCGAAGCTGCAAGAGTTTTTACTTTTCTGGAAACCAAACAAAAGCCTCAGGTCCCATTTGAACACTTTGGTGTTGGTCTATTCAATTTAAAAGAGAAATTTATAAATCTCATTAAGAGGGAAATTTCATATGCAAAGGAAGGAAAACCAGCTTCTATGACACTTAAAATGAATAGTCTGCAAGACAAAGAGATGATCGACCTACTATATGAAGCCAATAATGCCGGAGTAAAAATAAAAATGATTATCCGTGGTAGCTGTTCATTAGTACCCGGAATAAAAGGGCAAAGTGAAAATATTGAAGCCATCTCTATCGTAGATAGATTTCTAGAACACTCCAGGGTATACATTTTTCATAACAATGGACAGCAGGAAGTTTACCTATCGTCAGCCGACTGGATGGTAAGAAACTTGCATTTTAGAGTTGAAACGCTCGTTCCAGTATTTGACCCAGAAATAGCAAAAACCATTAACACTTGCATGTTTATACAATTGAGTGACAATGTAAAATCAAGAATAATTGATGAAAGTCACCAGAACGTTTATAAAAAGAATGAAAATGATATTGCCGTTAGGTCACAAATGGAGACCTATTTCTACATGAAACGGCGTGAAGAAATAAAAATTTTAGAATAAGTCATTTTGACACCTATGATACATGCAATTTCACCTGTTGATGGAAGATATGCGGAAAAAACAAAAATACTCAAAAGATATTTTTCTGAATTCGCGCTAATAAAATACAGGGTCTTTGTAGAATGTGCTTATTTTAATGCCCTCTGTGACAAGATTAGTCCACTTGATAGTATCAGTGAAGACCAGAGAAAACTGATATGGGATATTGCTAAAAATTTTAATGAAAAAGACGCTGAGACCATAAAAGAAATAGAAAGGACTACAAATCATGATGTTAAAGCTGTCGAATATTTTATTAAAGGAAAATTTGACCAAATAGGACTTTCTTCAAAAAAAGAATTTATCCATTTTGGATTGACTTCGCAGGACATAAACAACACTGCGATACCTTTGAGTTATAAGGAGGCATATCATGAGGTACTCCAACCGCTGATTGTACAAATAATTCTACATATCAAATCGCTAGCTTTAGATTATGAAGGAATATCAATGCTGGCGCGAACACATGGCCAGCCAGCCTCCCCTACTACATTGGGCAAGGAAATGCTGGTATTTGTTGAACGATTAGAAGACGAACTTCACAATCTAGAAGCAATTGCTATAAAATGCAAATTTGGAGGAGCCACAGGCAATTTTAATGCACATAAAGTAGCATTTCCTGAACATAACTGGCCGGAATTTGCCGACAATCTATGTCTTTCTTTTGGATTAAAAAGATCCAGATATACCACTCAGATTGCCCATTATGACGATTTGGCCGCAATTTTTCAGAACTTCTCCAGATTAAATACTATTCTGATAGATTTTTGCAGAGATATGTGGACTTACGTTTCTATGGAATATTTTAGGCAAAAAACCGTACAAGGCGAAATAGGATCATCAGCAATGCCCCATAAAGTAAACCCCATTGATTTTGAAAATGCTGAAGGAAATCTGGGTGTAGCAAACGCATTGTTGCTTTTCATGGCAGAGAAACTCCCGATTTCAAGATTGCAGCGAGATCTGACAGATAGCACTGTACTTAGGAATATTGGTGTTCCGTTTGCGCACATCGTGATTGCTTTACAATCTATAGAAAAAGGAATACAGAAGCTGGAATTGAACAAGCCTCAATTAGATAATGATCTAGAAAATAATTGGGTGGTTATTTCGGAAGCCATACAAAGTATACTTAGAAGAGAAGGATTTGACAAACCCTATGAATTATTGAAAGATCTCACCCGGGGTAATGCATATGTATCTAAGGCTACATTTAGCGAATTTATTGATAAATTACCCGTAAACGATTCCATAAAATCGGAGATGAAGATGATAACACCATTTAATTATACCGGTTATGCCTAAATTTATAGTTGAATGAGGCTACTCACTTATATTGTCATGACCTATATGTTGCTTGCCTTATTCTGGTGGACTGTGTTATTGTCTAGAAATAACACGGAACTTTTTCAGAAAAGTATACAAATTGAAGCATATAAAAATTACCGTTCTGGTGGTAAATTAAATACTAATTCTGATGAAACAGGTAAAATAAGGGCTATATATGAGCGTAAAGCAAATATGATTCTTGGGGAAGGAATCGTATTCGGACTTATCCTTGTTACAGGTCTATGGCTCATGCAAAGAGCATTTCAAAAGGAGCTTATAACATCAGAAAATCAAAGAAATTTTCTGCTTTCCGTTACTCACGAACTAAAAACGCCACTTGCTGGAATGCTTCTTATTCTGCAGACGTTAAAAAAGCGAAAACTTGATGAATTACGGCAATCTGAATTGATTGAAGATGCACTTACAGAAAATCAAAGATTGGAAAATTTGATTAATAACATCCTTATCTCCACAAAACTGGGGAGTAAATATGATTTTCATTTTGAAAACATTAACGTTAGTGAAATTATAAATAATTATATTCAAAAATTTAAACGCATTCATCCCGAAGTCACCATAAAATATTTGCCGGATCAGGAATTAATTTTACCAATTGACAGAGAATCTTTTATTATTCTACTAAGCAATATTGTGGAAAATGCCTTAAAATACAATGAAAACATACCACAGATTTCAATAAATTTCACTCAAAATAACCAATTTGCTGTCTTGCGTATTTCTGATAATGGGATTGGAATAACTGACAAAGAAAAGAAAAATATCTTCAAACAATTTTATAGACTCGAACATGAGGATACCCGAAAAAACAAGGGAACAGGCTTGGGATTATATATAGTCTATAAAATAGTGCAGGCACACTCAGGAAGTATCGAAGTCATAGACAATTTGCCAAATGGAAGTACATTTGTAATCAAATTACCAACACATCAAAAGCAAGTTTAATGAGAATTCTATTGGTAGAAGATGAAGAGAACCTTAATAAGATCATAAAGTTAAATCTGGAACTTGAAGACTATGAGGTAGTTTCTGTTTTTGATGGTAAGAAGGCTTTAAAAATTATTGAAAATCAATATTTTGACCTACTTATACTCGACATAATGCTTCCAGAAATTGATGGATTTCAAATATGCCAAAAAGTAAGACTACAAAATAATGAAATTGGTATTATTATTATTTCAGCGAAGGATACGTCACAAGACAGGATTACCGGATTAAAACTTGGAGCTGATGATTATTTAAATAAACCTTTTGATCTGGAAGAACTATTACTACGTGTGAAAAAACTAACGAATCGAAAACAGGAAAGCAATAAAAATGCAATAACAACATATTCATTTGGCAAAAACAGCATAAATTTCGAAACCTATCAGGCCACAGGAGTTCAAGGGAGCTTTATACTTACAAAAAAGGAAGTTTTATTGTTAAAGCTGTTTTCGGAGAGACCAAACCAGGTAATATCCCGCAATCAGATATTACAAACCGTCTGGGGATACGATGTGTATCCCAGTACACGAACGATAGATAATTTTATTCTTCAATTTAGGAAATACTTTGAAGAAGATCCTAAAAACCCTGTTTTTTTCCACTCTATAAGAAGTGTTGGGTATAAATTTACGCCTATTTCCTAGCCATAAACCACAATACTTAAGCTGCTAATTAATTTAGTAATAAAAACTTAATTAATTGCAAGTGCAGATTTTCATAAAATAAAACAGCGTCTCTAAAAGGACGCTGTTTTATTTTAACAATTATGTCTGCAATGCTTACCTGAGGACAGTTACGTCTCCGGCTCTAGTTTCAAAAGCTCCGTCTTTAAACAATACATCTATAATATATACATAAACACCCTGTTCAACTTGCTGGCCTTTAAACGTTCCATTCCAGAATTTATCCCTGTCAGTAACTGGATCAATACTTTTTACATTGTATACTAAATTACCCCATCTGTCATATATTCTGAAATTCAATATCCTATCTACATCTTTAGATTCTATGGTAAATAATTTATTCTTATCCGCATCCAAATATATGATATTTGGAATTTCAAGAATTCTTACTCTGGTAATAGTAATTAAAATTTCGTCAGATGTAGTACATCCATTGGCATCAGTTAAGATTACTTCATACCTTGTATCATCTTCCGGCTTGGCATAGAAGGAAAGTATATTTTGTCCACTAAATATTACAGTACCATTTTCTTTCCAAACAATTGAAGTAATTCTGTTTACATCAAATTTGCCTTCTATAGATATTAATACTGAATCTCCTAGATTTATCCTTGCATCAGGTCCAAGATCAATGCTTAATGGCAGTGGTTCTTTAACTGTAACCGTTTTATCATTGGTACAACCATTGCTTTCTCTAACTATAATCTTATAAGTACCCGGAGAAACATTTGAAATTTTGTCAGTCGACACAAATGTCACACCTCCATCAAATGAATATTGGTACGGAGCCTTACCTCCAGTTAGATTAATGACACTTATAGTACCATTTTTCTGCCCAAAACATAAAACATCAGTTTGCGCAACATCAAATATTGGAAGATCATTGGATTGTATTACCTGCACAATATCGGAGTTTTTACACCCTGTCACAGTATTGGTCACTTCCAATGTATAATCACCTCCTTGATTTACCGTTATTGTTCTGGTATTACCTGCTGGTGTACCATTAAATGTCCATGTATAGGTGAAATCAACTCCAGCAGAGGAGTTACCACCAATTTCTGTACTTTTAACAATACAATCCAGATTTTTATCAGGACCTGCATTAGCTATTGGCAATTCATTAACCTTAATGATTACCGAAGAGCTTACATCTGGACATGGAGCCTGATTGACAAAGCTGTAATTAAAAGTATAGGTTCCCGGTGCAATTCCTGAAAGATTAAACGTGCCTGCAGTTGCATTAAATCCAGTGGTTTGCGTACTTGTCCAAACTCCACCCTGATCCTGTCCTGTTAGTTGATTGACAAGATTTACAACATCCGTTACTCCTGTACAGAATGTAGCTGTAGTTCCTGTTCCTGCATTTTTAGGTGCAAAAATGGTCAGTTTCACATCCTTTGATTTAGGGCAGTTACCTTCTGGATTAGTGACGATATAAGTAAGCGTATATTGTCCTGCGGGAAGACCTGTCAGGTTTAATATCTTGCCATTAAGCGAAATTACAACGCCTGCCGTATTTTTTACTTCCCAGGAACCAGCCGGTACTTGGTCTTCAAGCGAAGACAAATCAAGGGTTCCTGTATTATTACAAAGTGCTGCAGGATCCTTGAGTATAAATTTAGGACAGTTACAATCAACTACCTCAATTTCTACAGGCAAATTCAAATCTGTACACGGATCATTATTATCAATCCTGTATGTGTACGTGTAAATTCCTGGCGTAAATCCATTAAAGTTTGCAGCAAGGAAATTAGCCACAGGATTGCCAGAAGGATCAAGCCAGACACCATTGATAGGAGGAACTCCTTCAATTAAAGAATTCAGATTTAATACCGTAGTGTTTCCGGATGAAGCACTATTACAGACTGTTCCCTTTTTGAGCGTTGCCGTATTATAATTTTCTACAACAATTACCCTGGATACACTTTGTGTGCATGTTCCCCCAGGAGCAGGCACCAGTGTATAAGTGACTGTATAATTGCCAGATGGAAAACCATTAACATCTAATATTTTACCATTAATATTAACTGCATCTCCTAATTGATTTCTAACTGTCCAAACTCCTGGTCCTACATTTATTTCA
>JAUMBJ010000088.1:0-4834 GCA_032115755.1 Saprospiraceae bacterium | reverse complement strand
TAACATTTGGATTTTCAGATTGCATTTGTTTCGCTTTGGTTATAATATCATCATAAGAACAAATTCTTATTTCGGCGCTTTTATTATTACCTCTATAAAATAAAACACAAATATTTTCATAATTATCTATCAAATTATATTTATTTTCGATGTGTGTTATTAAGTAAAAAATACCGATAATATTGATCCAGTGTCATATTTAGCAAGGTTTTATTACTTTGCTTGATTAAGCGTGATCTAATTCTAATATTTCTAACTTAAAAGTCTATTAAACAAACAACTTAGTATAATACTCCTTTGCCATCCGGTCACTATCAAAGGCCGGATAGATATCTTTCATGCCGTTTTTGACAATTTTTAACCATTCTTTCCGCTTATTATAATACATCGGTAAGATTTTGTGTTCTAAAAGATCCAGTATTTGTTCTGCTTCTGCATCATCTCTAATATGTTCCGGTAAATTTCGAGGTGCAGGTTTAATGATAAAACAGTTTTTCTGGTCTTTAGCAAACTCAGGAATCCAGCCGTCAGGTATGGAAAAATTAACACTGCCATTCATCGCTGCTGTCATTCCACTTGTCCCTGAAGCTTCACGGTATAATTTGGGGTTGTTGAGCCACAAATCCGATCCTTTCTTTAAGGCTGCTGAAAGCCCTAGTTCATAGCCCGTCAATACGGTACAGTTTTTTAAGGGCAGCATTTTCCAGTGTAACTCATTAAATGTTTCTATGGCGCCAAAATCTTCTGGATATGGTTTTCCAGCCCAGATAATTTGAATAGGATACGCGGGATTTTGAATAATTTGAAGAAATCTTTCCCAATGCCTAATAAGCAAGTTTGCCCTTTTATAACCAGCAAAACGACGTGCCCATACCAAGGTAAGGACCTCAGGGTCAAATATCTTTCCGGACTGGTCTGCTACGATATCAAAAAGCTTTTTCTTCATGGTGAGTTTGCGGTCCCATAACTTATTGTCGTTATCTTCGACCAGAGCTTTTTCAAGTTCTATATCACACCAATACGACTTATTCTGTGCATTGGTAATAGACTCAATAGCACAAATACCTTCATGATCACTCCACATTTCCCTAGACACTTCCCCATGCATTTCTGAAACTGCATTTGCAATTTTAGCAAATCTCAGCGCGGACAGGGTGTAGTTGACTACGTCTCCCTCTATGTTTAGCAGGCCACGGACCTCATCTTTGTTGAGATGATAAAAAAAGGACATTTTGTCAAGCAATTCTATATCATGCTCCTCATTTCCTGCTGCCTCAGGTGTGTGTGTCGTAAATACAACGCGCTTTTTGACCTCTTCCATGGTTTTGAATTTATCATGTAGGTAAAAGCAAAGCGGTAGTGCATGTCCCTCATTCATATGATAAATCTCCGTTTCCAAACCTAATATGTCCAGCAACTTTGCGCCACCAACCCCCAATACAATAGATTGTGCAATCCGGGTACTCTCATTAGAGTCATATAATCTGTTTGTAATAGTCCGCGACAAAGCATCATTTTGTTCAATGTCTGTTGTCAATAAAAATAATGGCGCAGATCCAAATACCTGAGGTTTCAATAAATAGGCCTTAACATAGACTATTGAACTATGTATTTCTATGGGGAAAATTATACCCGTGTCTTCGAGGAAGGAATAAAATTTTTGCGTATACTCCACCTTCATAGCGCTGGTGAGGTCTCTGCATTGGTCGTAATATCCATATTTCCAAAGCATACCTACTCCTATAAGATTTTGCTGCAAAGCATAGGCACTTCTCATATGTGATCCCGCCAAAAAACCTAGCCCTCCACTGTATATTTTTAGCGCTTGATCTATTGCAAATTCCATAGAGAAATAGGCTACAGATTTTGAATACTTTTTAACCGGGGTAAATCCAAAAATGGCTTCTCTCGTCAACATGACAGGTTGGTTTGTTTAAAAATTGCTGCAAATGTAATAAAAAGTGTCATTAAGACACTAATTATATGCTGATTTATTCTGCGTTAAGATAGTGTCTGCTGATTTCTTTTCCTTCTGTATTTTTGAAAATCACCTGTAAGGTCCTTGCTTTTCTGGGTCCGGTTACTTCTAGCACCGCGTAATTGCGCTCTCCAATCATACTTTTGGGAATCCTGAACTGATTAGCTTCGTCCTCGTGATTTCCCGCACCGGACAATACGGGTGATGAAGTAATATCATAAAATATGTTCCCTTTTTCTGTTTTCATTTTCGAGATTTCGGAATGGTGCCTGTCCCCAGTTAAAAATACCACACCCTTGATATCATTTTCATCGAGATATTGGATAATTTCTTGACGCTCTTCTTCGTAATTGGCATAATTTTCAAAGACTTTTGCATCACTTATAAACTGGCCACCTATGCAAACAAACTTAAATGTGGCCTTACTTGCTTTTAGTGATTCAAGCAACCACCATTTTTGTGATTCTCCCAAAATGCTGCCGCTTGTTTCCACAGTTCGGTACCATCTGTTGTCCAGCATGAAAAATTCACAGTCATTCCAGTAAAACCAGGATGTGATACCTTCTGTATGTCCGGCCCCATAAGTATTTGATGGCCAGTAATCCCGAAATGCATCTCTGGCATGAAATTTTAAAGGATATGTCCAGTAAGAATCATTTGGACCGTAGTCATGATCATCCCAAATGGCATAATGTGCAATACTTCCTAGCAAAGGTTGTAATTCTGGCACCGATCTCGAATGTGAATGTCTGTGATAAAGTCCTGACCTGCTGTCATAATCAACTTCACGAAAATAAGTATTGTCGCCAAGCCATACCATAAAATCAGGCTTGTCCTTTACCATTTCATTGTAAATAGAATATCCTCCTCCATATGGTCGTCCCGGTCTGTCATAAGGTTCTTCATTGACGTAAAAACATGATCCGGCAATAAACTTAAAGTCAGGTGGATCCATTCGCCAGTTCCAGAGCATCTGCGTTTTAAAGGTGAGGGGATAGTCCATCTTAATTTCCTTTCCTTCAACCCAAACCTGATATTCGTATGTCGTACCAGGTTCGAGCATAGTTGCAGCTGTTTGGAATATAAAAGCGTTATCAGCATTCGTTTTCCCCGGTGCTGAATATTTCCAGGCTGCCTCTTTTTGTCCTTCAGGTTTCCATCCAATTTTCACTTCAGCCTCTTTGGTCAACTGTACCCATATGGCCACCTCGCGCATGGCACTATACCCAATCATGGGCCCACATTTGATAAGGTCATTTTGAGCGCAAAGTGGCAAGAAATATGTGATCCAAAAGAATAGAATTGGTATAAAAAATTTAAGTTTCTGATGCATATGAAATGATTTATTATGGTTTTTCATCAAATTGTCGATTTTTAACATATTTCTCCAGCCACTGATCCTGTTCCCAAAGCATATGCATAATGGATTCCCTAGCGGCATATCCATGACTCTCCTTGGGTAAAAGTACAAGCCTCGCTGTAGCCCCAAGTCCCTTTAGGGCATGAAAATAGCGCTCGCTTTGGAGGGTATGGGTTCCGGCATTGTTATCTGCTTCTCCGTGAATTAATAAAAGTGGCGTTTTCATTTTGTCTGCAAAATTAAAAGGAGACATGGTTTGATATACATCTTGTGCTTCCCAGAAATTTCGTTGTTCTGACTGAAAACCAAATGGTGTAAGTGATCTGTTGTAAGCACCACTTCTGGCAATACCAGCCGCAAACAGGGTGGAGTGGGTAAGGAGATTGGCAGTCATAAAGGCGCCATAGGAATGGCCTCCAACAGCTACTTTTTTGCGGTCAATATACCCAAGATTATCCACTGCATCAATTGCGGCTTTGGCATTGCTGACCAATTGAGGAATAAATGTATCGTTTGGTTCTGCATCTCCTTCGCCTACAATGGGAAAGGCAGCATCATCAAGTACTACATAGCCTCGATTAACCCAATACAAAGGTGATCCGTAATAAGGGGCTGTAAATTCATTGGAATTTGCAGTAACCTGACCCGCGCTTGACTTATCTTTATATTCAGTGGGATATGCCCACAAAATCATTGGATAAGTTCCTTTCTTTTCCGGATTATAATCTGTGGGAAGATACAATGTTCCGGATAGTTCCAGACCATCATCACGTTTATAGGTTATAACTTCCTTATGCACCTTCTCCATTAGCTTGTAAGGATTTTCAAAGCGTGTTATTTTTTCAAGGGTGTTGTGCCTGATATTTCTAATATAGTAATTTGGAAATTCATTTTTCGATTCTAGCCTGGAAAGGAAAGTTCCTTGTTCAAGATCTATGGCACTCAATAGTTCTTCAAGTTTGTCGGAGTCTTTAGCTTGGTAAATACGCTCTTTTGTTAGCGTTTGCAGACCGTATTTATCAATGAATGGGAATTTTCCGTTTTTCTGGTATCCTTCTCCCATCATAAAAATACTACCTTCTTTTACGGCAAGAATATTGGTACCCAAAGGGCTTTCTTCAGTGATAAAGTTGCCAGGATCATTATATTTGTCCTGGGTGTTGCGTTCATTGAAGAGCGTTGGTTTTTTATCATGGTCTGAAGGACTAAAAATTAAAGTCCTGCCAGTGCGCGTATCCCACCAATTTTCTGTTAAAATGGCAATGTCATCATTTCCCCAGATAATACCTTGGAACCTGTCTTTCGTTTTTACAAGAGATATTGGCGTATCTGTAAATGGAGCTGCCCATTCAAATACTTCATCTCTATCCGGAACCTGGATATTAGGGTCCCCTTTGTCGAGAGCTTCCACCCAATACAGCGAAGCCTCTTTATCAGATCTCCAGCCAATATTGCGTCTTCCTTGCCGGACGGCCATAAATCCTTTGGGGAGTTCC
>JAUMBJ010000087.1:0-3308 GCA_032115755.1 Saprospiraceae bacterium | reverse complement strand
GTGAAGACATGGGTGGCACTGACAAAGAGAAGGAGGATTGCGCTAAGAAAAAGCTGTTGGAATTTATTTACGGCAATCTTAAATACCCTGCAATAGCCCGGGAAAATGGTGTTGAAGGTAATGTCGTTTTACAATTTGTTGTAGACAGAGACGGTTCTGTAAAAGATATTAAAATTGTCAGAGATATCGGTGCAGGTTGCGGTACTGCAGCTGAATCAGCAGTAAACGCTATGAATACCATGGGTAAAAAATGGACTCCTGGCAAGCAACTTGGTAGGCCTGTAAAAGTATTATATACCTTACCCATTCGATTTAAGCTGGAAGGGTAATCAAAACAAAACCAACAATAAAAAAGGGGCCGAATGCAGCCCCTTTTTTATTATTGCTATAATGAAATAGTGTCGATTTAAACTATTCTCTAAAAGTGATTATTCGCTTTGGTATATTATTAGTGTTATAATTTACGGCAATATATCAAAAGACAACTATAATAACAGATTGAACGATAAAATCCTTAAATCGCTTCGATTCATTTAAAGTTTATGGCACGGTATGTTAATTAAAATATTATTGTCCAATGAAATTGACAACTTTATTTGTATTTGCGATGGTGTCGTACTTACGTTTCACATGAGAAGTAATCATCTCGGTTGATGTAATCGATCACATACTCATTTCATATATTCCTCCAAAGGAGGGCATGTACAGACAAGATTTCTATCTCCAAAGGCGCTATCTATTCTGGAAACAGTTGGCCAGAACTTATATCTTTCTCTTAAATATTTTAGTGGAAATGCTGCTTTTTCCCTGGTATAAGGATAGTTCCACTGATCTGAAGTAAGCAGTGCAGCTGTATGGGGCGCATTATTCAAAACATTTGAATCTGCGGGCATATCTCCACGGGCAATTTGATCAATTTCTTCTCTTATTTCAAGTAATGCGTCACAAAATCTATCTAGTTCTTCAAGGTCCTCACTTTCTGTAGGTTCTATCATGATTGTACCTGCTACAGGAAATGACAATGTGGGGGCATGAAAACTATAATCCATGAGTCGCTTTGCTACATCTTCAGCACTAACAACAGCTTTAAATGGCCTCAAATCGATAATCATTTCGTGTGCTGAACGACCAAATTCACCGGTATACAAAATATCATATTTCCCTTCAAGTCTAGACTTCATATAGTTGGCGTTCAGAATAGCATATTTTGTTGCATCTGTTACACCTTTTGAACCCAACATTCTAATATAACCATAAGAAATGAGCAATATACTTGCACTTCCGTAAGGAGCTGAGGAAACTGCCTTAATAGCTTTTTGACTGCCGGATTTATGGTGAACATGAGATGGAAGATATGGAGCGAGCTTGATATTCACACAAATAGGGCCCATACCCGGACCCCCACCTCCATGTGGGATGGCAAATGTTTTGTGCAGGTTAAGGTGACAAACATCTGCCCCAATCATACCAGGACTAGTAAGTCCAACTTGAGCATTCATATTTGCTCCATCCATATATACCAATCCTCCATGTTCATGAATTAATGCGCAAATTTCCTTAATAGTAGTTTCAAATACCCCGTGCGTACTTGGGTATGTAACCATAAGGCATGACAACTGATCACTATACTGATGTACTTTTGCTTGTAGGTCAGACATATCAATATTCCCTTTTTCGTCACATCCAACCACTACGACCTCCATACCACACATAACAGCACTTGCAGGATTAGTTCCGTGAGCTGATGAAGGAATCAGAGCGACATTACGATGTAAATTTCCTCTATCCTCATGATATGCTCTGATAGTCAAAAGCCCTGTATATTCGCCTTGAGCGCCGGAATTGGGTTGAAGAGAACAGGCATCGAAACCCGTAACTTCGCAGAGATATGCTGACAACTCATCGAAAATGCGCTGATATCCTAACACCTGGTCTACGGGTGCAAATGGATGCATTTCTGAAAATTCAGGCCATGAAACGGGTATCATTTCGGAAGCTGCATTCAATTTCATAGTGCAAGACCCTAACGATATCATGGAATGGACAAGTGACAAGTCTTTATTTTCCAAACTTTTGATATAGCGCATCATTTTGGATTCCGTGTGATAGGATGAAAAAACAGGATGCGTTAAGAAATCGGTCGTTCGTTTTAAAGTACCAAAATCTGCATGAAGATTTAGAGACTGCAAGGTAATTTGGTCTATCCCCTTTACATTAGCAAAAACCCGAATAATATTTTCAAGTTTTTCTGCAATGATTGTCTCATCGAGGGTAATAGACACGGAATTTTCTCTATAAAAGAAATTTATTCCTGCAGCATCACTAACAGATTTTATGCTTTGATTTAGTTCAAGGTCAGTTTTTATGGAAATAGTATCGAAGTAATTGGTATTTTCGATGTTAAATCCCAGTTGTTGCAGATAATGCGCCAGCTTTTTAGTGTTCAAATGGATTTGTTCAGCAATATTTTTCAAGCCGGAGGGACCGTGATAGACGGCATACATTCCGGCCATTACAGCAAGCAATGCCTGAGCTGTACAAATATTTGAGGTTGCCTTTTCTCTTCTAATATGTTGTTCCCGGGTTTGCAAGGCCATACGGAGCGCCCTGTTACCCTGAGCATCCTGTGATACGCCTATAATTCTTCCAGGAATAATGCGTTTATGATCTTCTTTTGTTGCAAAAAATGCTGCGTGTGGCCCACCAAATCCCATGGGCACACCAAACCGCTGAGAATTACCAACAACTACATCAGCTCCCCATTCGCCTGGAGGGGTCAGTAAGGTAAGACTAAGTAAATCCGCACAGACAACCACCAGAATATCTTTGTCATTACAATTTTTTGTAAATTCCCTGTAATCTTCAACGCTCCCCAAGCTATTGGGATATTGAATAAGTACACCTATAAAAGAATCGTCAAAATCAAATTGTCTATAGTCACCTGTAACTACTTCAATATCAAGTGGATTCGCTCTGGTTACAACAACATCAAGGGTATGAGCGAAAATATGATTATCTACAAAAAACCGCTTTGCCGGATCCTTTCGCTTTTTATTTCGTATACCCTCACACATAGCCATTGCTTCTGCAGCTGCTGTGCCTTCATCGAGCAAGGATGCATTTGCAATGGGTAACCCTGTAAGATCAGAAACCATAGTCTGATAATTTAGAAGTGCTTCCAGTCTTCCTTGAGCTATTTCTGCCTGATAAGGGGTATATTGAGTATACCAACCAGGATTTTGAAATATATTTCTAAGAATAACCGAGGGAGTTACAGTTCCATAGTAACCTTGACCAATACAGGATGT
>JAUMBJ010000086.1:0-3842 GCA_032115755.1 Saprospiraceae bacterium | reverse complement strand
GAGCTATTACATACAGCGACACTGGTCCACGATGATGTGGTCGATGATGCTTATGAAAGACGCGGATTTTTTTCCATCAATGCCTTATGGAAAAATAAGATCGCGGTGCTTGTAGGTGACTTTTTACTATCCAAAGGGTTATTGGTGGCACTAGAGACAAAAAACTATACGCATTTGCAGATATTGTCTACCGCCGTAAAACAAATGAGTGAGGGCGAATTGCTTCAGATTGAAAAAGCAAGGAGGCTTGATATAGAAGAAAAGGTATATTTTGATATCATACGGCAGAAAACTGCTTCTTTGATTGCCGCAGCCTGTGCCGCCGGTACTGCCTCAGTTTTGGAGGATGAGGCAACAATTGAGCAAATGAGGCTGTTTGGTGAAAAAATTGGGATTGCATTTCAAATCAAAGATGACCTGTTTGACTACGGCGATGAAAATATCGGCAAACCCCGCGGCATTGATATCAAGGAAAAGAAAATGACGTTACCTTTGATTTACGCGCTTTCCCAAGCAGATATAAGTACCAGAAAGAAAATCATTAATATCATCAAAAACGAATCAACCAATCCGGTTAAAGTAAAGGATGTTATCCATTTTGTAAAAACTTCTGGTGGCATGGAATATGCAGAAAAAATGATGATTCAATATCAACAGGAAGCCCTTTCTATATTGCATACTTTTCCTGAAAGTGAGGCGAGAAACGCCCTGGAAAACCTCGTTTATTTTGTAACTAAACGCAAACTCTAGGGTCATGAAGGAAACAAAACGCATCATTAAGGAAAAGAATATTATAGACGCGGCCATCATTATTTTTGGTGATGTTGGATTTAAAAATGCCAAGATGGAAGATATCGCTAAAGTGGCCGGAATTACAAAGGTTACCCTTTATGCCTATTTCCAATCTAAGGAAAACCTATATATGGCAGTAACCTTCAGGGCTTTGAAGGAATTGAATTTGATGTATGAGCAAACTGTCCATGAGAATAAGTCTAAGAATGGTTTGGAATCTACCATGATGCTTTTTGAGGGTTTTATGAGTTTCTTTGAATCTAATTTCTTATTCTCTGAAGTTCTTTTGGAGTACTTTTCGCTAATCAGGTCTACCTCTTCGGGTAAAAATGAAGCAAAATTGACAGAAGCCATACGGGAAAGCTCTTATTTCCAAAAATTACAAGGTATTCATAATTTGCCATTTAAGTTGACCGCCAGGGAAATCGAACGAGGGAAAAAGGACGGAAGTATAAAAAACAGCAGAGATCCCATGTTGCTGACCCTATATGGATGGACATGCGTGTTGGGTTATCTTAAAGTACTTGCTGCCTCAGGAGGTGGTATGATTCCATTATTTAAATTTAATATTCAGGAGTTAAGAAAACTGCATATCCACAATGCAAGGGCTCTATTTTCGGTAGTTGGGGCATAATTGAAATATATTTTGCAACGTATAATTGATTAATTTTTATCCAAGATTCTATTTGGTCAAGTTTATTTATGGATAAATGAATCAGTTATCCAATTAAGTATTATCATGGTAAGTAGGTTAAGAAGAAGCTATTTGAATTATCTATATGCCCAAAACAATAGGTTTGAAGGATTGAAAAGATAAATTCAACTTCTCCAACACAATCATTTGCATCCCATCGAAACAGACCAAATTTAAAAATACATACAATTGGTATATCAGACTGGCCGGAATGTTTAATTTTAATGCAAATTACTTGTCAAATAAAAAACACATCACGCATAGCGTGGTTACATAAGATGTGCACTAGAAAATTATTGCATAAAATCAATATGACCAAAAGAATCATTTATACATCGAGAACCAGGATTAATTTACGCATCAAAGATTCCATTTGACATTAAAAAACTATTCACACAGCGTGTGATGAATTAAAAAATAAACATATGAAATGAGCATGAGACAGTCATATAATCCAGGATGATTATTTCTCATGCGAATTCCATGTGGTTTTAAAAACAAATCACACGGAGTGTGATGAATTAAAAAATAAACACATGAAAGTTGTCCTTTTTGGCATACAGATTCGTGAGGAACACGAAATTCCCTATATCAGGGAAGTCATTAAAGAGTGTGTATCCCTTCAATTTGATATTTTTATTTATGGCAGATATGAAAAAGAGCTGCGCGTCAGAGAGATATTGAATCAATCCTTCAAAGTAATAGAAAATCATTCGGATCTATTGCAGGAACGCCCTGATGTAGTGATTACTCTGGGTGGCGATGGCACGATTCTACAAGCTGCCGAATTGGTTAGAGACAGTGGGATACCACTTTTGGGTATAAATCTTGGCAGATTAGGGTTTCTTGCCAGTGTGGAAAAGAAATGGATTTCCAATGTTTTGGGCATACTGGCAGCAGGTGATTTTGAAAAGGAAGAAAGAACCTTACTATCGCTGCAAGCCAATTTGCCATTGTTTGATGATTTCCCATTTGCATTAAATGATTTTACGCTACATAAACGAGATGATTCCAGCATGATCAGCATCCATGTGTATATTGATGATAAGCCATTGAATACCTATTGGGCAGATGGTATCATCATCAGTACGCCAACCGGATCGACAGGTTATGCCCTTAGTTGTGGAGGCCCAATTGTATTCCCGGACTCATCCAATTTTATCATTTCGGCGGTAGCGCCACACAATCTGAATATCAGACCTATTGTCATTGCGGATCATCATAAGCTTTCCGTAAGAGTTGAAGGGAGAGCAGAAAATTATATGTGTACCCTTGATGGCAGGTATGCGTTAATCTCTGCAGCACATCAGATTGAACTAAAAAAAGCAAATTTTACCATATCTTTAATAGGTTTGCCACAAAACTCTTTCATGCAAACATTGAGTGATAAATTGATGTGGGGTGTTGATAAACGAAATTGATTGTACATATGCAGGTAAATTTAAATTGGAATTATAAAAGCTGGAATATTGATTTGGAAAAGGGGATGGATATTTCTATTCCATTGATTCCTGGCAAAACCACACCGAATTGCTTTTATGCGCCCTTTTTTGACGCTAGACCAGTCAGGTCAGGCGATTTTATTGGATCGATAAAGGAAGGAGGACTTGTCAATTTTAAAAATCTGGCTATCAATCCACATGGCAATGGTACGCATACCGAATGTGTAGGTCACATTGTTGATGGTCCTTTTACCATCAATAAAACATTAAAAAAATTTCACTTCGTTGGAGAATTGGTAAGTATCTTTCCCACGCTGATGCCAAATGGGGATCGGGTTATAACAGCAGAATCTCTCCAATTACTGGGTTTAGTTTTCCCAGTGGAGCTGCTTATTATTAGGACACTCCCAAACCCACCTGAAAAGCCAAATTACTCCTATTCAGGTAATAATCCAGCATATTTCGAACCAGCAGCGATGCAACTTATAAAGGATTGGGGTATAAAACACCTGATTACGGATTTGCCAAGTGTTGATCGTGAAGTTGACGAAGGCAAGCTTGCCGCTCATCATATTTTCTGGGATACAAGCTCAAGTCCATCCGAAGAAAAGACCATTACAGAACTTGTTTTTGTACCTGATGATATAAAAGATGGACTATATATGGTCAATATTCAAATAATAAGCCTTGAGATTGATGCCAGTCCGAGTAAGATAGTTTTATATAAAATGCAGTCTGCTTAGATTTTTAGCCTTTTGAGAAGTAAACATTACGACAAAGCACTAATTCAAGATAATGCAGTGCTATTTTTTGATATAGTTTTCAAGACTATATTTTCCGCCACCGGTTAGAAATAATATCAGATATGGTATGGCAAATAAAATTGCCGCTTCCTTGTCCTTAAATGGATCGTC
>JAUMBJ010000085.1:0-13286 GCA_032115755.1 Saprospiraceae bacterium | reverse complement strand
GATATTTGTGTGCCAAATAGTTTACTTTTATAAAGTGTTAGATTAATATCATTTGCATCTAAATAATTCTTTGTGTCAACAGGAATTGTCATAGCCTTTAATTTTTGTTGTCACAAATATAAGACTACGAACGCAGAATAATTAGATTTTAATTTCTAAAAAGAGGAAATTAAATATATTTTAACACTTCACAATCAAGCACTCAAAGATCTCACGAGATTAAAGTCCCCATATTGCTTTTTAATCATTTCTTTTAATTCTCTTCTTGCGAAGAAAATACGACTTTTAACCGTTCCTAATGGAAGGTCAAATTGTTCAGCAATTTCATTGTATTTATAACCTTCATAGTGCATCAGAAATGGAATTCTAATAGAATCATCAAGCTTTGCAATCATTGCACTGAGTTCTTTAATAAGCATATCTTTACCCGCGTCATTTTGGACGCTGACTCCGGAGTCTATAAAGAATTGATTATCTGTATGGTCAAGAAAAGTATTTGCTTTTACTTTTTTTCGATAATTATTGATGAAGATATTCTTCATAATAGTAAAAGTCCACGCCTTAAAATTTGTTTCAGGTCTGAATTTATCTCTATTGTTTAGAGCACGAAAAGCGGTTTCCTGATACAGGTCTTTTGCGTCTTCCATATTTTTAGTTAGATTATATGCAAAAGCGATCAAAGGCTCTGTCAAATACTCAAGATTTGAATTAAATTCTAACGTTGACATATTTTTATCATTTGGTTATTACAAAGGTAAATTTTGTTTAATTAAAAATCAAATAATGTTAAACAAAAAATTAAATAAAAATAGATTTGATTATTTTATATATTTATAATAAAAAAAATCAATTTAAAAAATATTAAATATTAAAATATGTATTTAAAAATATGTTTATTCTGATTAATAAAAATATTAAACAAAATACTGTTTTTGTTTTTTAGAAGGAAGATCTGATATTTTTTAAATGGCAATAAATTTTTTCCCTGGTAGTGCTTTAATTGTATTCTTAAATTCCAGATTCAGCAAAACGGATGATACCCTGGCAGGAGCCCAGTTGGTTTGAATAATTAATTGGTCCAAGGTGAGCTCTTTTGCCATATAAATGAGCTTAAAAATCTGTTGTTCTTCGCTGTTTAGCTCAGGGAATAGGGTTTGTTGGATAGTTCTATGGTTTGACTTTTGGTCCCAGCGCATTATATAAGCTATATCCTCAGCACTTTCGATGAGATGTGCCTTATGTTGCTTGATAAGCTTATTACACCCAGCTGAAAATTCATCATTTATTTTTCCAGGAAAAGCAAAAACATCTCTATTGTATTCATTGGCAAATTCTGCTGTGATAACTGATCCTCCCTTGATTTTTGATTCTACTACTATGATGACATCACTTAGACCTGCAATTATTCTATTTCGCATGGGAAAATTTTCCTTGTCAGGGCCTGTTCCGGATCGAAATTCTGTA
The DNA here is from genome assembly GCA_032115755.1 of Saprospiraceae bacterium. Lineage (GTDB taxonomy): Bacteria > Bacteroidota > Bacteroidia > Chitinophagales > Saprospiraceae > OLB9. Next base: position 11,822 of record JAUMBJ010000085.1, on the reverse strand, counting down.
AGTATACCTCCTGTCTCCTGCATTTTTCTTGCCAGGGGAATATTTTCTGCCGGATATATTTTTTCCATGGCCTGTCCCATAACCCCAATGGTTGGAAGTCTGTGCTGTAGGCTTGATTTGTGGGCAATACTATCAATACCATAAGCCAGTCCACTGATAATTACAGGCTGATAGGGGGTTAAAGCTTCGATTAATTGCTCACAAGCTTGCTTACCATATGAAGTAGGGGTTCTGGTTCCTACTACCGCTATTGTTCTTGGGTGATTTAATACATATTGTCCTTTGAAGTAAAATAATACCGGGCATTGATCTGTCTGTTTCAATCTGAAAGGGTAGTCATCTTCATAATATGCATGCACAGAAATTCCATGGTGCTTTATATAAAGCATTTCTTTCTCGGCTTTTGTGCTGTCAGCATGTAGAATATTTCTGGCAGTAGTTTCGCCAACTCCGGGAATATTTTTCAGATTGACTGCCTTTTCATTCAGTACGGCTTTTGCACTGCCACAGTAGGCTATTAATACTTTTGCGAGGTGATCTCCAACTTTGGGAACAGAAGATAGGGTAAGCAGGTCAAGTAGCTCCTGATCTGTCATTGGCTTCCTTTTGCGAGCATTAGGTATCTTTGGGCATTGGCAGTGTCACCCATGAGCGTATATGCGTTTGACAATGCAGCGTTAAGTTCTGAGCCTGCCGGGCTTAGCTTTTGTGCCATAAGCAAATATTGTAATGACCATTTGCTGTACTTTTTACTATTTAATAATTCAACACCAACATCCAGATAAAGTCTGTATAATTCAGCGGTGTACACGCCCTGGCCATTGAGATAATCACTAAATTCCTTTAAGAAGGGTATGTCAGGTCTACGCATCATAACTGGTTTTATATTTTTGATATATTTAGGCACATCGCCATCCATTTTATATTGTTCTGCTACAATTCCCGCTTCCATAAGACTAGCATTGAAATAATCTGGTAAGATAGATGCAGCCTTTTGAGCATAGGGTAATGCTTCATTGAGCAATCTAATTTTATCTTCCAGTTTTTCTGCACTTTTATATTCTTCAAAAAGGGCTGTAGACATAAATGAATTGGCACGTGCACTATTTTTTGATACTTTAATCGCAGAACTATTTAAAGATAGTGCATTTTCCCAGTCCGGTACCCTGTCAAGCGTTTTCCAAGCATACCCCACAGTAAGTATTACGGAAAGTGCCATAGCCGTCAATGGAGCATAGGGGTACTTTCCCTTTCCCATTTTTTCCGATATAAACCATGCTGTCAAAATTGAAAATCCTGCTGAAGCCATGAATATAAATCTATCGTTCATGAAAGTTCCCAGATTTATAATAAGATTAGATACGATGGATAATGCTGAAAGATAGAATAATGTGGCGAATGCTGGCACTGATCTGCGACTGAAATGCTTTAGGGCATACCAGACCAACGTAATGTAAGTCAAAAAGGAGAAAAGAGCGTATGGATTAAATAAACTTACCTTTGGAATTGCATATGGGTAATAGTCATGTGTTAATGGATGGGGAAAAATTAGGAGTGTGAGATATTTTCCAAGCGTGTAACAGATGGTTCCAAATTTTTCCAGCCCTGACATGCCGAGGAATGGATTATTCATGATATCCTTAATTTCTTCTCCTAATTTGGGCACACCAGCAGTATTGAATCTAAGCATTAAATATGCCAGTGTAGTTAATCCAAGCACAAAAAGTAAGGATGTCATCTGTCCCAGCCCTTTTTTACTAAAGAAATAAATGCCTAAAGGAATAATTGCAAGGAAAGTGATGGCATTTTCCTTGGACAAAAGCGCAAGTAAAAGTCCAAAGGCCGATGCGGTAAGCCATGCTTTGGATCTTTGGTCCATGTAGCGCAGGGATGCATAGGCACTAAATAGCGCCAGCATCATAGCCATGATTTCATCTCTGCCTTTAATGTTGGCTACGGCCTCAACATGAATCGGATGCAGGGTGTATAATAATGCACCTAAAAAAGGTATGGAAAGGAATCTGTATGCCGGTGTAAAATTTCGAAAAAGTAAATGAAGGTACATCATCAGGATCAATCCTGTGATACCATACAAAAGGGCATTTATGATATGACTTATGTCCGGATTCATCCCGCCTGTCCATTCATATTCCAGAGCAAATGTAACCAGTGAAAGCGGCCTGTATCTATTTCCTTGAACGAGATTTTTTTGTTCACCGAAATATCCAGTCATACTTTCGGTGGTTAATATATCATCTATTCCCGAAATTCCTTCTTTAGTAAATTTATTTTCCTGAATGACAATAAGGTCATCCAAAACATAACCATAGGTATAGGTTTGAAAATATAAACCTATGGCAAAGGCCATTAGGATTAAGGATTCCAACCAGTATTTTTTAAAGAATGATTCTTTGTAGAAATCGCCTTCTGTCCAAGACGGCAGGGGTACGTTTTTTTCAATTTGCGGCGTAGGTTTATTTTTGGACGCTGATATCTTTTGTTTTGCCATTAGTTTTATGCTTTTGCATTGCAAAGATTTAGAATTTTCAGGTATTTTTGTAGTCTCTCAAGCTGTAAATTACCATTTTAAACTATTCGTGACAAGATTTTTTTTAATTTTTACTGCCATATTAGTAATTTTTACTAAGAGCTTTTCCCAATGGAATGTAAAGGTTGGATACGCAGGTATTCATCCGAAGTCTGAGCCTTTAAGGAATGGTATAAGAACCTTTAATCAGCAATTTCCAGATCTTGACAATGCTTTGGACGATTTTGTCTTTTTGCATGGTATTGAACTTGGTGCCCGATGGTCAGCCCAAAAAGCTTCATTAGAGGTTGGATGGTTATATGGTTCAGACAAAAGTACTGTCACGGGCAAAAATTTGAATGATAAATGGTGGTTGTCGGCGGTTTCTTATCATGCATTGGCTGAATTAAGGCCCACTAGTTTAATTGGAATAGGGGGAGGTATGGCAAGGTGGAATGTCCAAATGAAGACGGATATACAATCTGCGCCCAAGAAGAAAAAAACAGTTGTTTCAAATGCAGTATGGTCACCTATTGTTTTTATATCGCTCCATTTACCAGGAGAAAGTACAGGTTTGTGCATTAGACCATATTATCAATGGAATCTTGATGTAATTAACTGGGATGGTTTTGAGGACGAAATATATGCCCTATTCGGACCTGAGAAAAAACCTAACCAAACGCTCGCAGGTGATTTTACCGTTTTCGGAATCTCTGTCATTATGTTTAACGGGCCGCAAAATAATTAAAATTTATACTTGTATGTTTAAGGTAAAAGGAGGTACAACGATAGCTTATTTTTTGAATAATATAATAAACAGCATATAAAATGGGAAGAAAAAAAATAGTTGCGGGTAACTGGAAAATGCACACTACGCCATCAGAAGGACTGGAGTTATCCCTTCAAATTGCTAAAGTTGAGAAGCAAAAAAATACGTTAGTCATCATTGCGGCGCCATTTACTCATTTATGGCTACTTCGCAAGAAAATTCCTTCAAGGTCTGGTTTGAAGCTGGCTGCACAAAATGTACATCATTTGGATTCAGGAGCGTATACAGGAGAAGTGTCAGCTTCTATGCTTAAATCTATGGATATCCCCTATGTTCTTATTGGCCATTCGGAAAGAAGGATGTACTATCATGAAGACAACCAACTTTTACTTGAAAAGATCAAAACTGCTTTGCGCCATGGATTAAAGGTCATATTTTGTTGTGGAGAACCATTGGATGTTCGCAAATCAGGGACTCACGAATTATATGTCAAAAAGCAACTCGAAGACTCTTTATTTCCACTCGATCCCAAAGACTTAAAAAATATCATTATAGCATATGAGCCAATTTGGGCTATTGGTACTGGAGAAACTGCTACTCCTGAACAAGCTCAGGATATGCACGCAGCAATAAGAAAAATGATAAATAAAAAGTTTGGAAAGCGAATTAGCGAGAATATGCAAATTCTTTATGGAGGCTCTGTAAAGAGCAGTAATGCCTCCGAAATATTCAGCAAGTCAGATGTAGATGGAGGTCTTGTCGGTGGAGCTTCACTTCAAGCTGAAGAATTTGCAAAAATTATTCTTTCTGCTTAAATTTTCAATAAAATATTTTTAGAGCAGACACTTGATAAATAATATTTCTCCTCTAATTTTTACCTGTTATTTAATTTGGATAATAGCCTTAAAAACTCCAGGTAGAGCCAGATTAGTGTAACCATCAAACCAAGTGCACAAAACCATTCCATATATTTGGGGGCGTTATTCTTTTCTGCTCTTTCAAAGCTGTCAAAATCCAGGAGCAGATTCATAGAAGCGACCACGATGATGAACAGGCTTATTCCGATACTCGTCCAGCTTGAATCATGTAGGAAAGGAATATTCATTCCAAAAAATCCCATGATCATATTGATCAGATAAACAAAGAATATCGCTCCGGTAGCCATGGCGATTACCATTCTGAATTTATTGGTTACTTTTATAATACCTGTTTTATAAATAAGTAGCATAGTCAGTAAGGTACCCATGGTAAGTGAAGTTGCCTGAAAAATGATTCCGTCCATGGTTTGTGCAAAATATGCAGAAACCGAACCTATGACAAGACCTTCAAAAAGAGCATAAACCGGCGCGGCTATAGGTGAAGCCGTAGGTTTAAATGAAGCTACAAGCACCGCAATAAGTCCGCCAATAGATCCTGCAATCATTAAGAAGGAAGAAGGCATTAAATAACTGACTAAGGCTGTAATCAGCATCAGGCCGAACAAAATGAAAGTCTTTGTAGCCGCTCCACTTACGGTAGCTTTTTCCTGAATAAAAATTCCACCAGTTGTTACTGTTCCTGAAGCACTCGTGATTTTTTGCTCAGATAATAGTGGGTTACTGGATTGAAATATATTTGCCATATTATTTGTTTTTAAAGAGATATTTTCAAAGTTAAACTAAATATTGTAAACATTATAATAATTGTAAAAGTTCCTATATTCGTGTAATTAACGAATTGACTGTTCCATTTACCATCAAACGCTTACAAATGAAATGAGCATTTGAAAAACAACAAAATCCATTTTAATTAAAATTTGTGTGAAAGTAAGTTGGAGTCAAAAAAGAGGCGTGAATATTTTTAAATTTGAAAATTAGGATCAATTCGATTAAAATTTTATGCGATAAAGACGATAATATTCACATAAATAATGAACAAAAAATGTTAAAAATGAAAATATTATATATGACACTCATTGCCATACTAAGTTTAAGTGCATGCAAAGAGCAAAAAAATAATAACATGACTCAGGAAGAAAATCCGTTATTGACTAATTTTGATACACCATATAACGTTCCTCCTTTTGACAAAATCAGAGATGAACATTTTAAGCCTGCTATTGAATCGGCCATAGCTTTGCATAAGCAGGAAATAGATGCTATTGCTGGAAATACTCAGCCACCTGATTTTGAGAACACAATAGTGGCGATGGATAAAAGCGGTGAGCTGCTTAATCACATTGAATTGATTTTTTATAATCTTATCAATGCAAATACTAATGATCGCCTTGAAAAAATATCGGAAGAGACAGCACCTTTATTTTCAAAACATCAGGATTACATAGCATTGAATGAGAAATTATTTCTGCGAGTTAAATCAGTTTGGGATAATCGGGCGACGTTAAAACTGGATGAAGAGCAATTTAAATTATTGGAAAAAACTTATCAGGGTTTTATTCGTAATGGAGCTTTGTTATCTCAGGAGGATAAGAAAAAAATCACTAAAATCAATGAAGAGTTATCATTGCTTGCATTAAAATTTGGACAAAATACGCTTGCGGAGGTTAATGAATTTAAACTTGTGGTGGAAAATAAGTCTGAGCTTGTCGGATTGTCTGAGGACCAAATGGCAGCGGCGGAAGCAGCAGCTATAGAATCAGGTAATAAAGGTAAGTGGGTATTTACACTGCAGAATCCAAGCGTAATGCCATTTTTACAATATGCTGAAAACAGGGAATTACGAAAAAAAATCTGGGAGGGTATGCAACTCAAGGGCAACAACGGTAACAAAAATGATAATAAAACAATTATTCAAAAAATTACAGACCTGAGGTTACAGCGTGCAAAATTGTTGGGATATAAAAATCATGCGGCCTATGTTTTGGAGGATCAAATGGCTAAAAACCCCGAAAATGTTCAGGAGCTTTTGGACAAATTATGGCAGCCGGCATTGAATAAAGCTCAACAGGAAGCGGCTCAGATGGAGGAATATATGGGTAGGCAAGGAAAGCGATTCGCATTGCAGCCCTATGATTGGAGATTTTACGCTGAAAAAATCCGTAAAGAAAAATTTGACCTGGATGAAAATGAGCTAAAACCATATTTCAGTCTAGAAGAAGTTCAGCATGGTGTTTTTACAGTAGTTAATAAATTATTTGGTTTGAGCTTTACAGCGCGAAAAGATATACCTAGCTATCATCCAGACGCTATACCTTATGAGGTGAAGGATGCTGATGGTTCTTTAGTTGGCATACTTTACATGGACTTTTTCCCCAGAGCAAGTAAAAGGGGTGGTGCATGGATGACATCTTTCCGGGATCAGAAGATGGAAAACGGTAAGCGTATCCCTCCGGTAATTTCAATAGTTTGTAATTTTACGCCACCTTCGGGAGAAACTCCTTCCCTGTTGACTTATGATGAGGTGACCACATTTTTTCATGAGTTTGGCCATGCTTTACATGGATTATTGTCTAATGTGAATTATATTTCACTGGCAGGTACAAACGTACCAACAGATTTTGTTGAACTGCCTTCTCAGATTATGGAAAACTGGGCAGCAGAACCTGAAGTTTTGAAATTATTTGCAAAGCACTATAAAACTGGTGAGGTAATACCTGATGCATTAATTAAAAAAATTAAGAATGCTGGTACTTATGGACAGGGTTTCGCAACCACAGAATATCTTGCGGCTTCCCTTTTGGATATGGATTACCACACCATTTCAGAACCATTAAAAACGGGAGTGGACGCTTTTGAAAAATCCTCTATGCAATCCAAAGGACTTATCGAAGAGATTATACCCCGATACAGAAGCACCTATTTTAATCATATTTTTTCTGGCGGATATTCTGCGGGTTATTACAGTTATATATGGTCCGAAGTGTTGGATTCTGATGCTTTTGAGGCATTTAAAGGAAAAGGATTATTTGATCAAAATACTGCGACTTTGTTTAGAAAGCAGATTCTGGAGCGGGGTGGCACAGCAGATCCGATGCAAATGTATAAAAATTTCAGAGGTAAAGAGCCAGACATTAAACCGTTACTAAAGAAAAGGGGGTTGGTACAAAATACACTTTAAAGCAGTATAAATAAACGATAAAATTTGGGCATCAGAATTCTTCATCGAAGGAATCTTCTGTATTTCCAACGTCTTCATCTGTTAGAATGGCTGTTTCGTATTTACTGCAATCAAGTTCAACAATTTCGCCTTCCGGCAGCGTGAAAATGGTGTTTTTGCCTAAACCTAATCTATTGTCTGATTCAATTTTCTGGAGTAGTTTTTCAAAAAATGGTCTGGCCATCACAGCGCCCTGACCATCAGCCAGCGAATTAAACCTGATAAATTCCTGATCTCCACCCACCCAAGTGGCAATGACAAGTTCAGGCGTAAAACCAACATACCATCCATCTTTGTGGCTATTTGTTGTGCCGGTTTTTCCTGCAACCTGAGATTTGAACTTACCGGCTATAGGACTGGAGACATATCTTAATAAGTCTACCACTACGTAGTTATAGGCTTCATTGATAGCTCTTTTTTGTTCCGGCACCGCACTATATATCACTTTACCATTTTTATCCTCAATTCTGGTAACAAAAATGGGTTTTGTAACCATACCATTATTAGCGAAAGCTGTATATGCAGTAGCCATATCCATAACGCTTAATTCAGGGGTACCCAGACATATAGAAGGAGAGTTTGGAATTTTATTTTTATTAATACCTAAATTTCCAACAAAATCTTTAACAGTTTGGACATTGCCTATTTCCTTCATCAGATATACGGAAATTGAATTTTTCGAGTCTTTGAGCGCTTGCCTGAGTGTAATGCTTTGCCCGGTATATTTATCATCCGCATTGGACGGACACCAGGTTTCTACGAGTCCAAAATTAGGATCATTTGCGGGAATGCATTGTTTTACATCTTCCACTTTCTGACAAGGCGACATGGCATTATCTATAATGGCTGTAGCATAAATAAAAGGCTTAAAAGTACTACCTACTTGTCGGTTTGAGTTTACGTGATCATACTGGAAGTATTTATGACCAACGCCACCTAACCATGCGAGAATATTACCTGATGCTGGATCTACTACCACAGATCCTATTTGCATATGCTGAAGATGGTAGGTAATAGAATCCATAGGAGACATGAAAGCATCTTTTTCCATCTGACTATTATAAGCAAATACCTTCATTTTTACTTTTGTCTTGAAAGCTTTCTTTACAGCCTTTTGCATTTTATTCCACTGCGACTTAAAAACAGGCCACAGGTCACTTTCCATCATTTGTTGGTATGAAGTCAATGTTGAAGGAGTAATGGTACCATCATCAAGTAGCTTTTCAAGGTGTCCCGGATGATCGTCTTCTTCAAACATTCTGAAAATATCATTATCAGCAGGTCTGAATCCGTTCGTTTGTGACGCTATATTATCCAAGATTTCCGTCATGAAGGCAGTGCGAATTTTTTTATATCTGTCAGAGTCTTTCATCATTTGAATCAAAGCTCTTTCACGCGTTGCCTTGAGTTTTCCGTCAGCCTTATAAGTGATTGGATTTAGCCCTTGCCATCTGGCAAAATATCTACTTTGAAGATTAGACATATGTTCCATCATGGCTTGTTCAGCATACTTTTGAATCCTGCTGTCGATGGTTGTGTATATTTTTAGGCCATCGGTATACAGATTATAATTGGAGCCATCGGGTTTTTTATATTCATCCTGATCCAGCAAGTTTTTAAGCCATTTGGTAAGTTCTGACCTGAAATAAGGTGCCAGGCCGTCAAAATGAACCTGTCTTCTAAAGCTTGATGTATTAATTGGCTTAACTCTTTTAGATAGATAATCTTCATCAGAGAGGAAGTCATTTTTAACCATTTGCTTTAGTACCACATTTCTTCTGGAATAAGCATTTTCGGGGTTCATCATGGGATTGAAGAGCCTTGGATTTTTTAGCATACCAATCAGCACAGCAGCTTCTTCCTCGGTAAGTTTTGATTGATCTTTTCCAAAATAAGTTTTTGCAGCTGCTCCAATTCCAACTGCATCGTAGAGGAAGTCACTTTTGTTTAGATACATGGCCAGAATTTCTTCCTTGGTATATCTTTTTTCAAATTCTACAGCTATAACCCATTCCTTCATTTTTTGCCAGACCCTTTTTGGGAGGGATCGGGATCTTTTGGTAAAGAATTGTTTTGCAAGCTGCTGCGTTAGCGTACTTGCGCCACCTTTTTTACCCAGAAAAAATAATGCGCGCATGGTTGATCTGAAGTCAATGCCACTATGTGAAAAAAATCTTTCATCTTCCGTAGCTACAAGAGCATTTGTGATGATGGGATTTATTTCTTCATAATTAAGCCATTCGCGATTATATTTAAAAACTTTTCCAAAAACTTCTCCATCTGCTGATATAAAATCTGAGGCGATCTCATAATTTGGATTTTCCAATTCTTCTGTGTTGGGAAGTAGGGTTTTACTAATAATCAAAAAGATGAGGAATAGTCCGACAATCAGGCCACCTATAGTGTATACGGCATAACGAAGCAGAGGATATTCCTTAAAATCAAATATAAAAGGTTCAGACTTTTTAGGAATCATTTGTATATTAATTCAACAAATTCAGCCACAAAGATATACATATTTTAATAAATGGTTATCTGTTATTTGTAAAATACCTAACTATAACGATGATTGGAACTTAAATCAACTTGCCTTTAATGCGTATTCAAGTGCTGATTGGAGTTTTTGTTTGTTTTGTAGTTGCATAGGAACCAGAGGTAATCGAACTTCATCAGCGCACAATCCGATGATTTCCAAAGCAGCTTTGATTCCTACGGGATTACCTTCAACATAGAGCCAGTGGTTAAGGGGGAAAGTTACAAAATTGAGATGTCTTGCTTTATGCATATCAAATGAGGAAGCACTTTTTACCATCTGGCTAAACAGATCAGGCAGTGCATTAGCCATGACTGAAATAACGCCATCAGCTCCAAGAGCAATGGTAGCCAGTGCTGTTTCGTCATCTCCAGACATGACTATAAAGTTTTCTGGTTTCTGAGCCAGAATTTTAGTTATTTGCACCAAGTCGGCAGAGGCTTCTTTGATGCCGATAATATTAGGGGAATAGGAAGCCAGTTTTAGTGTAGTATCGCAGTCCATATTGGATCGTGTACGACCGGGAACATTATACAGCATCAATGGCACAGGCAATGAATCTGCCATGGTGGCATAGTGTCTGAAAATTCCTTCTTGAGTTGGTTTTATGTAAGCGGGACTTGCAGAAAGTACTGCATCTACGCCAGTAAAGTCAAAATGTTTAATTTTTTGAAGTATAGCCTGTGTATTGTTGCTACCGAAATTTCCTGCCATGAGCGGTACTCTACGATTAATTTTTTGAATACAAAAGTCTAAGATTTTTCTTTCTTCTGATTCCGAAAGGGTGGCTGTTTCTCCGGTGGAACCAAGTGCTACGATAAAGTCTACGCCACCTTCTATGACGTGGTTAATTATTTTTTCAAGGCTGCCAAAATCTATCTCCTGTTGAGAAAAGGGAGTAACTATGGCGACACCTGTTCCTGTAAATCTTGAGTCTTTCATTTGTTTATTTTTGGTTTATCATGCTCTGCATGATTTGTTTTTAAAACCACATGGAATTCGCATGAGAAATAATCATCCTGGTTTGTGTGACTGTCTCATGCTCATTTCATTTGTTTATTTTTAGATCATCACACTCCGTGTGATTTGTTTTTAAAACCACATGGAATTCGCATGAGAAATAATCATCCTGGTTTGTGTGACTATCTCATGCTCATTTCATATGTTATTGTGCTAAAATCTGTAACGTTTGCAAATATTTATCTGCCAATTGACGATAGCTGATATCTTTTGGGCAATCTACGGTCAGATCAAAACAATGTTGAAACTCATCATCAAATCTTCCTACTTTAAGAGAGGCACATGACCGGGTTATGATGTATACAAAATGCAAGGGTAATGATGGTGACAATACCAATAAAATATCGGTGGGATGTTCCATAAAGCTATTTATAGCATCTCCGGAAGGGATATTGACAAACGAAAGTTGACCTGGACCATAATAGTCGTCTGGAGGTGTATCCTTTTTAGGAATGGTTTTATCAAATCCAAGGGTCCGAACTTTTTTACCGGCTGCTGTAAGTTGCTGTGTTAATCTTTTTACATCTACCAAATCCTGCTCAGCGTATTGCTCAAAAAGTATAGAAATATTTGTTGCCAAATTCCAACCTGATTGCAGTGGTTTTAATGTTGCAGGTTTTAAGTTTTTTAATTTGCTTAAAAAGATATTTTTTCTGAGGCTTTCCAGCATACATGGCTATTTAGCATCGTGTAAAATTTCAACTCTACCCATATTGCTGTATTTTTCAATTCTGTTACTCACGAGAATGTCGGCAGGTGTTCCGACTAGGGATGCGAGTTCCTTCTTAATATGGGCTTTAAGCGTTTTAGCCATTTTTTCAGGATCATTGTGTGCTCCTCCCATGGGTTCTTTGATAATTTCGTCGATCAGACCGAAT
>JAUMBJ010000084.1:0-2268 GCA_032115755.1 Saprospiraceae bacterium | reverse complement strand
AATAGTGTACCTTCACCAAATGTTTATTCGCGTACTTACTGTTTTCGCTGGACTTTCACACTTATTTTATGGGATCACTGCTCTTTTTGATCCTTTTTTTATTCAAGAGTACGTGAGATATGGCTTTTCAAAACAGCGAATTCTTATCGGGTTCGTACAAGCTGTGTTGGGATTATTTTTGCTGTCTAGTTTCTACTTCCCCAAACTTAGGTTCTTCGGTGCATTGGGACTTTCCATCATGATGGCGGGAGCATTTGGCACGAGACTGTATATCGGTGATAGCGCCATACAGTCTACACCATCCATCGTCTATTTTGTGATTAATTTGATTATATTAGTGAACAACGTAAATTCAAGAAAATGAGATACTTAAAAAATATTTTGATGATAGCTGTACCAGCTGTTGTCCTCAATGTGTGGTTGCTTAGGTTTAATTTGGCCACTGCTTATCGCGGCGGTAACGCAACCAATATGTTGGAAGAGTTTTCCGTTTACGGGTTAAACGACACCACGGCTTACTTGGTAGGCGGATTAAAAATCATTGCATCTTTGGCTTTATTGGCGGGATTTTTTTTCGAAAAGGCGATCAAACCAGCGGCTTCAATGATGGCTGTTTTAATGTTAGGCGCTATTGCTATGCACTTTAAAGTAGCTGATGAGGCTATAAAATTTCTTCCTGCTGGATTAATGTTTTTATTTAGCTCCCTTATTTTTTTGCTACAGTCGAGAATTATTAAATAGTAATAACATCTAGTATCTCCGAAGGATTATAACTTTTTAACCTTTGAGAACGGAATCAGCGAAGGGGTGTTGCGCACGTATAAGCGATAGGATTCCAGATGTCCCCACTTTTCCATCCCCGATGCTTCAAGTATCCTGACACCACTGATATATACGAGCAGCACATAAGTAAAAATGGGAGAGATTAGGGTGATGTATTGCCATCCTGATAGGGAGGAAAAAGACATGATGGAAATACCCGTCCACAGGATGATTTCTCCAAAATAATTGGGGTGTCTTGAGTAGCTCCACAAACCGTGTTGGATAAATTGATCTTTATTTTTTGGATTTTCTCGGAATACCGACTTTTGCCAGTCAGCAATAATCTCCATGGCCAATCCTGTGACAAACACCAGTGCCCCAGCGTAGAAGAACGGGTTAATCACTACCCCTTGATCGCTTGCGATAGCCGTTAATGCGCACATTGCACACAATGAAACCCACATTCCTTGTAAGGTCCAAGCCATAAAAAATCGAGTGGGAGATGGTTTTATCGATGCAAATCGTTTATCCTCTTTATTTTTTTTAATCCGCACAAACAAGAAAGTTCCCAGTCGAGCTGCCCAAAGCACAATAAAGGCTGCCAACACAAGACTACCCCAGTTCACACTTGGAGCTGACCAATTATGGAAGTTGACATAACCAATAACAAAGACATATGTGGAGCTGCCTACTAAGTCATAAAACCTTTCAGTCTGACCAATATACGCAGGAATAAATGCTATCCATTGAATAATAAATGCACCAATTACAGCCTCTTGAATGATGCTTAACCCTGTAAGCAGGGCAATTCCATATCCGATGGATAACCCAATCAAAGAAAAAATCAAATTTAGTATGGACTGCTTCATGGTATTTTATTCTTTGGACTTGTTAAGGATTAGCGGACGTAAATCGGTATATCAAGAATAAAATCAGATAAATGATCAAATAGATTCTGTAGTGATTTCTAGATTTGATATATGCTGGATTTTGCGGGTAAATATTGCCAAATAATCCAATGATTTCTTTCTTAAATAGTGGTTTTATATTGATTTTCCAGTCATCAGTTTGGTAGATAATTTTCCTGAACTGACTGCGAAAATAGGTGCTTGGAATACCCCATAATAGCAGAATAAAAAATAAAATACGCTCTTCTGACATGTATTAAATATAGCTTGGTTTTTATAAAAAACTGCTCGCCACCTAATTATTTCTATTCGGTTGATTCACAGCTAAATAATTTATTGCAAAGAATTATTTCTTGTTGCTAACTTTACTCCATTCATGATCCACAAATTCTGGTCCACTGTGTTTAAAAATTTGGTATTTGCCTGGCTGATTTTCTGTCTTTTTTCTTGTTCTGTGGATCAAGATCAGGAAAATAAATTACTTGACTTTACTGAGGAGGAATCGCTTGAAGTAGGTCTATTGCCCCAGGAAAATCCACAAGGAAATACAAATTCACAAAACGGTCAGACTACGGGGAATCAAGGATCATCAGCCGCC
>JAUMBJ010000083.1:7968-36801 GCA_032115755.1 Saprospiraceae bacterium | reverse complement strand
AAACGCTGGAGGGATCGTTCCGGCTGGACACACTAGGATATATTGCAGAAACTAAATATAAGGGAAGAACTATTTATTTTCTTAAACCAAATACATTCATGAATCTGAGTGGTAAAGCAGTACATTTCTGGATGCAAAAATTGCATATATCTCTCGAACATCTCATGATTGTGGTAGACGATATGCACATAGATCTGGGCAAACTTAGGCTTAGAGACAAAGGTAGTGATGGTGGACATAACGGGCTTAAGGATATAGAACAGAAACTGGGGAATTCAGCCTATATTAGGTTGAGGGCAGGTATAGGAAAGGACTTTTTTCCAGGTCAGCAGGTCGCTTTTGTACTTGGAAAATGGAAAAATGAGGAAATGGAAGCAGTGGAAAAAATGAAGCAAAAAGCATCTGAAGCTATAAAAACATTTGTATTTGCAGGATTAAAACCGGCAATGGATAATTTAAACAGATAAAAAAATCATGGAAAATTGGGTTGATCAAGATAATTCGTTGAAAGCGTCTTTTATTTTTAATGATTTCACGGAAGCATTTTCTTTTATGACCGCTGTAGCCTTATATGCGGAGAAGTACGACCATCACCCATACTGGAGTAATATTTATAATAAAGTGGACGTGGTATTGCAGACACACGATGCCGGAAACACGGTTACCGAAAAGGATAGAAAAATGGCATTATTTATTGACCAAGTTTATAATAAGTATCGGCACCTAAAGAAGTATTAAATTGAAAAGCATTTTTGTTTTAAAGGATTTTGATGATACTACCCCAGGTAATTTGCACAAATATGTTTATGAACGAAGATTATCGTAAAACGTATTATTAAAGATTAATTTTTTGATTTTAAATATAGTTTCCATGCAGCTTCTGCAATTTGCAGTGTGAGCTCTTCAATAAGGTGACTGCCTGCGACAGGGTCATTAACTTGATGAATACGGCTTTCTTCCATCATCACTTGCTGTATATGTAAGGCGTATTTCCACTGCCCCGTAGCAGCAGAATGACTACTGGAGATAAAACCATCAGTATTTCCAAGAAGGGAGGATAGTGTTATACTTGATAAGTAAAGCAATTCTAGGGGTTCTTCTGAAGGGATATTGCTGCTGTCAGGATATGCCAGAATTATAGGTGAAATGTCTTCTTCATAACCATGAAAGGCACAATAGTTTTCCCAAATCAATCTTAATGCTCTCAAGCAGGCGATTTCAAGTAAAAATTCTTTACCTATTGCTGCAAAAAAGTATATTCTGTTGAATTTCTGATCTATAAACTTATGTTGATCAGCATACAATAAAGCGCTGGAAAGCGACAAGGCTTTATTTTCTCCAGAAACTAAAGACACGTAAAATGAAGTTTCGGGAAATATAATTTTCTCCTCGTCTAAAATCAATGTGTGTAAACCGCGGCTATCGTCAATGGTATTAAAAAAGTTGATAAAAGACGGTATACCATGTCGGCTTTCCTGGTCAAAGTGTAAAATGATAAACAAATAGGAGACAAAAACATCTTTAAAAAGTAAATGGGGATCAGGAGATCCTGTAATTTTTAATTCTAGGCAGTTTGCCCCATTCTCCAATAATCCAAGGAGGTGCTTATTGTCAGATTCAGCATCGCTGACGATTAGACGGAAACCGGCGAAAGGTATATTCGTGAATTTCTTCAGGGGATTGTAAGTGAAGTTTCCGGATTCACCTGTCATGAATGGATCAACTGAAATTTCCGGATATTTCAATAAAAAATTTTCCGGATTAAAATTGCCTTTTAAATCTTGTTCGGCCTGCTTAAGCCAATGCGATCGGGTATGATCTTCAAAATCTTTTTGCACAGCCATGTTGCATTATTTATGATGAATCAGGTAATGAAGTAAGTTTTTTATTAGACCTGGCCCCTCATAGACAAGTCCTGTATACACCTGAATAAGGGATGCGCCACTTTCAAACCGCTCCAACGCATCTTTACCTGTTAAAATACCACCCACACCGACCATGGGAATGGTTCCTTTTGATTTTTCGAATAAATAACGTAAAACCTCGTTACTTTTTTTTGTCACAGGCTGCCCACTTAGACCCCCTGCACCAATATATGAAATGTCCGACTTTAGCATACTTCTGTCAAGGGTGGTATTGGTCGCAATGATGCCGTCTATTTTTGTTGTCTTTACAATTTCAACAATATCATCCAACTGGCCTGTACTAAGATCGGGCGCTATTTTTAGTAGTACAGGCTTTTTGATTTTATGGGATGATGCTTCCTGCATTAAAGCTTCCAGGATTTGGGTAAGTGGCTTTTTTTCTTGTAAATCTCTCAACCCCGGAGTATTTGGAGAGGAAACATTGACGACGAAATAATCAACTACATCATAAAGCTTCCTGAAACAGTACAAATAGTCTTCGATCGCGTGTTCGTTTGGAGTATCTTTATTTTTTCCAATATTTCCACCTATAATCAGGGGGTATTTGTTTTTTATTGTTTTTAGTCTTTCCGCAAGGATATCTGCCCCATCATTATTAAACCCCATTCTATTAATTAAGGCTTTCTCTTCAGGTAATCTGAACAATCTTGGTTTTGGATTACCAGATTGTGGTCGGGGCGTGACCGTTCCGATTTCAACAAAGCCAAAACCGAGATAGGGCAACAAATGCAGGTATTTGCCATCTTTATCAAATCCGGCGGCGAGACCTATGGCGTTTTTAAAATTCAGGCCAAAGCAGGTGGTTTCTAGCTTTGGATGCTGGAGGGTAAAAAATTTATAAAAGATAGTCTTCATCCCTGGAATGCCTAAGACCACATTAAATAAAAACATGGTAGTATGATGTGCCTTTTCAGGGGGCAATGCGAAAAGCAGGGGTTTAATAAACAGTTTATAGATGTTCATATGCCCACAAAAATACCAAAAGCTTGCATCTTGTGCTGCCACAAAAAGAAAAATATTTGAATGTTGATAATTAAAAGTTCAACTTAAAGCTTTTGAAACAGACCGATAATAAAACGCAAAAAATGTTTATCGGAAAATTTGTTCAAAAAAAAAGCACGCTCCAATAATGAAGCGTGCCTTTTATAATTTAATTCCTATTAAGAATTATTTGTCTGGGTTAGATGTAGCTATACCGTAAACAACTAAACCGAAACCAATTTTGTTGATTGCATCGGCAAGGTTATAGAATAAGTTGACATCTGAAGGATCGAACATGCCACTCAACCAGCCACCAGGCATACACATGTAACCAATAGGATAGATGGCCCATCCTACAAGTACGAACCATGCCAAAGACTGGATACCTGCTTGCACAGATGGATTTCCGCTACCAGCAGCCAATTGCTTGGCTTCGCCAAACCATGCAGAGTAAAGAATGTATACATACCCCAAGGTAGAAATCACACCCCAGGTAACAGAGTGAGAAGTTGAACCATCTGTAAATGCCTCACCATAATATCCGGCAACAAGCATTAAAACAGAAGCACCGATAAGTTTCCACATAAAAGAACCTTTAGCCCCTGCTGGCTTCAACAACAAGTAAAATTCAAGACACATGAGTGGAACAGTTAATGTCCAGTCAATATAACGGAGCACAATAGGTGTTTCTCCTGTAGCCTGGAAATAATCTCTCATGTAATAATAGTGAACTGCTGCTATACCGGTAATCAATCCAGAAATTAACAGGGACAGTTTCCATTTGTCACTAACGCGACCTCTTTCAAAAAAGAAAAATACAGAAGCGGCAAACATAGCCATGTAACCAGTAAAAAACGTAAAAGCTACCGGATCGTCAGGCTTTAACGCTACAATGTTTAAGTCAATCATTTTTGTTTGATTTTATGTGATGAAAAATATTAATGACGTGGCATAACATTCAAAATTAAATATTGTTTTTAAAAATCAAAAAAAATTATAAATAATTTTTAAAAACATAACATTCAAAATAAAATATTGACAAAATAATAATTCGCACAACAATAAAACAAAAACAATAATTTTTATAAAACACACAGCGAAACCAATTTTATAAAATTAACTTTGTTTATTGCTAAATAAACCAAATTATAATTTGTTTAAAAAAACAGACAAAAAAGTTGCACATAACAAAAAAAGTTATTGTTCGTCTCCCTATTTTTACGTCTAGAAATTTAATAAGAATGAACAGGGTCTTTAGGGGTTTTGGAGGTTTATGGTTTTTAAAGATTGCGTTCGCGTACTTGATTTTTGGAATGTTACTTTTGGTGTCTCACCTATATAGTCAACATACACCGGAAATCATCAATTTTTCACCAAAAGATTATCTTGCTCACCCGCAAAACTGGGCTATATCCCAACATACCGATCGCGCTATTTATATGGCTAATTCAGAGGGTTTACTCAGGTATAACGGAAACCTTTGGACTTTACATAAACTCCATACCAATAAAATTATCAGGTCTGTTTACTGTCAAAAAAATAGAATTTTTACAGGAGGATATGGTGAGATAGGTTTTTGGGAAATTAATGATTGTCAACAGCTAAAATATACTTCCTTGAATGATAAAGTACCCCATGGACTTCTTGACAAAGAAGAAATATGGCATATCATAGGAGATGATAATTATATCTATTTTCAGTCATTTTCTATTTTACTAGCTTATGATGGCCATAAAATAACGCAAATTAAACTCCCCGGAAATATCATGTTTCTTCAGCATGTTCAAAATAAATTTTACATACAAACTCTTGATAATGGTATATTTGAAATAAAGCAAAATAAGATTAGTGAAAAGGTCCAGGGTTCAGCGTTTTTTTCAGGAAAAATAGTTACCGGAATAGAATCACACCCTAGTAATCCTTCTGCATTACTCATTTCAACCCATTCTCATGGTATTTATAGTCTATATGATGGTCAATTGACTAACTGGCGGGAAGACCTGAATCCTTATTTTTCAGAGGTCCAAATTAATAAAATGGAAAAAACTTCAGAGGATTATATCATTCTTGGAACCATAAGGGATGGACTTCTGGCTTTTGATGCTGCAGGAAATTTAAAATTTCATCTTCATGCTGACAACGGCTTACAAAACAATACAGTATTGTCTGTAGTTCAGGATGTTGACTCGAATATCTGGCTTGGCCTGGACAAGGGGATTTCGATGGTTAATATTAATTCACCTGTACAGTTATTTTATGATCAGAAGGGTACATTAGGTACCTTTTATACCACATTAATTAAAGATTCTATTTTGTATGCCGGAACCAATCAGGGTTTATATTCTATCAATCTCAAAAATCAGAGATTTCCGTCTGAGGAAAACACCTCTTTTCAACTAATAAAGGGAACTCAGGGACATGTTTGGTATCTTCGGGATATGGGTTCATTTATTTTGTGTGGACACAACGATGGTACCATTTCGATACAAGGAAATAAAGTTGAACAAATATCTTCTCTTACAGGAGGGTGGTATGCCGAAGAAATCATTGTCAAAGGCAAGCGAATGCTACTACAAGGCACCTATACAGGCCTCGGTCTCTATGAAATTGGATTAAACGGACTTACTTTTAGTGCTAAATTAGAGGGCTATGATGAACCGGTAAAGAAATTTGTAAGACATGGCGACTATCTTTGGGTTACCAGCCCAAATACCGGGGTAGTCAGGCTTAAAATAGATTATGAATATCAAACAGTAGTTGAAAAAGATTATTATAATGCTACAAAAGGGCTAGGTGTTTTAACAAACTTTGATCTCAATATTTTTAGAAATGGTGTATATGTTTTTGATGGAAATACGCATTATAAGTATAACTCCAGTCAAGATAAATTTTTACCGGATAAATTTTTGCAGGAGGTAGCTGCTGGATGTTTGATTAGATCCGGTAGACGTAATGAATGGTTCGTGGTCCATCCAGATAGAGTGGTCTTGATGAAGGATAACAATGTCAAAACCACTTATCCTTATGCACTTAACAGAGATTATCATGCCATAAGCCAGTTAGGTACTCAATATATCTTTTGTCTGGATCAGGGATATGCCATGACAAATGATTTAAAAAATCAAGATATATTTCAAATAAACAGGGTTATTTTAGAGCATATCTTATTTTCAAATGGAACGCCATGTGTTCCGTTAAACGTCAATGAAAATATTAATATTCCTTGGAACGACCATTCCTTCAGAATCTATTTTCACGATACGTATTTTAATAACAACTCGACATATACATACAGGCTTAAGCCACTTCAGCAGCAGTGGAAAAAAACGACAGATAAGGCATTTATTGAATTTTCTAATCTTCCAGCAGGGAAATATCAATTGGAAGTGAAAGGCATGAATACTATAATAACTCAGGCAAACTTTACGGTTATGCCTCCATGGTATTTTTCCTCTCGGGCAAAATGGATTTATATAATTGTTTTTGTTGGGCTGATTTTGTTTATAAGAAGATTCTTTCTTAAAAAGCTAAAATCCGCAAGAATTAAGATGGAAGAAGAAAATGCCAGGCTGCTTCGAGAACGTATGTACCAAATGGAAAATGATCGTTTGGTACAGGACAACATGACAAAAAGCAAGGATCTTGTCAATACAGCTTTACACCTTATCCAAAAGAATGAAATTTTGGAAGAAATTAAAAAAGAAATCAAAGACATCAGAAATACTGATAACCATAATATTTCTGAAAATGATTTCAGAAATATTATTCGTAGAATAAATTATAATCTGCAGGTAGAAGATGATAAAAATCTATTTGAATCCAATTTTAATCAAATTCATGAATCATTTCTTCAAAAATTAAAAGCAGTTCATCCAGAGCTTTCTCCTGCAGATTTAAGACTGGCGGCATACCTTAAAATGAACCTTCCTTCGAAGGATATCGCACCTTTGTTTAATATTAGCTTAAGAGGTCTTGAAAATAAACGATACAGGCTCCGAAAAAAACTTGGCCTTCCTTCCAGTTCAAATATTACGGACTATCTGATGAATTTTTGAAAACATATAAAGTGTTTAAACTTTTTAATTTCAAGATAAAACAAAACAAACTCAATAGAATTATACGCCATAACTTGTCAATCATTTCTTTAATTTGGCGTAGTTTTGGCGTAGTTTTGAAGCTACAAGGATAGTGAAATTTAGTTATTATTGCACAGATAATTTAAAAGATAAAAAGTTGTATTAAATCAATAATGCCCAATTTACTTGGGAAATAATGTTTGACAATTTTATATCCATTAAATGATAAAAGCCATTAATATGATGAGGCAAACACCTTTATTGATTTTATTCTTTCTAGTGTACTTTCAATTTTTACATGCTCAGCAAATAATAAAAGGTAAGGTAACAGATGCAAAAACCAAAGAGCCAATAATTGGTGCCACAATTCAGGATAAAACCTCAGGAAAAGGGACTATTTCTGATGTGGAAGGATTATTTGAAATAGAAGCAAGGCAAAAAAACGTAATTGTCATAAGTTATATTGGATATACGGCCCGCGAGATTGTGGTAGGTGGCGATACCTTTTTAGACATACCATTGGAGGCTCAGGATATTTTGCTTGAACAGCTTGTAGTAGTAGGTTATGGAACTCAACGAAAGATTGATATTACGGGTTCAACAGTAAGCGTAAAAGGTGAAGAACTTGCCAAGCAACCAGTGCTTACGGCAACACAGGCAATTCAAGGTAAAGTAGCTGGAGTTCAGATAATAAATGCCGGGCGACCGGGGTCTTCTCCGAGCGTTCGAATAAGAGGTACAGGTACGGCACTTGCAGGAACAACCGCACTATTTGTGGTAGATGGAGTGCTGACAGATGATATTTCAAACATAAACACCGCAGAAATAGTATCCATGGATATATTGAAGGATGCTTCATCTACGGCAATATATGGGGCGAGAGGCGCGAATGGCGTCATCATCATTACTACGAAGAAGGGTAAAGCAGGGGCAACAAAAATCAATTACAATAATTTTGTCGGTTTTAGGTCAGCATCAAATCTTGTGACTATGGCAAATGCCAGAGAATATGCCAACTATGCATCAGCTGCATCCGGTAACTTAATACAGGAGGGTGAATTTGATACAGACTGGTATAGCGAAATATTGAGAACTGCAGTGACACACAATCACAACTTATCCATCACGTCAGGGTCTGATAAAATGACCAATTATCTCAATATAGGATATTTGGAGGATGAGGGGATAGTTTTAAACAGTACCTTTTCAAGGTTAAATATCAGAAATAATATTGAATACAAAATAAATAATAGAATCGATGCCGGCATTTTGGCATCCTATTCAAACAGTAAAAGCAGAGACGTCAATTTAGGTGCGGCTTACAACAATGCCTATAGGGCAGCGCCAATAATTCCTTCGTTGATTGATGGAAAATATGGAAATACATCTGTATATCAAAATGTTGGAAACCCTATTCTTGATTTGAATGATAATGACAACAGGAATATCCAACATAGAATACAGACATCTGCATACCTCAATCTTAAATTATGGGATGGCCTGTCATTTAAAACTAATATTGGATCAGACCTGATTAATGGATTTCAGCGTAATTACAATTACAAATTTGAAAATGACGAAACAACCTTCATCAATGCTGGGGGAAATCAGCGCAATCCCAACAGCTCATTAAATGTAGGCAGTCAGAACAGTCTTAGGTGGGTATGGGACAACATTATTACATACCAAAAATCATTTGGTAAAAATAGCCTCACCGTTATCGGTGGGAGTACCGCAGAAGCGTTTGAGGGAGCATGGTCTTCAGCATCGCGATTACATGTACCTGAAAGCAGGGAACTTTGGTATATCACAACAGGTAATGCCAATACGTCAACAAATGATGGTTCGGGAGATAAATGGACAAGAAACTCCTATCTAGGTCGGGTAAATTATAGTTTTGATAATAAATATATGTTTACTGGAACCCTAAGAGCAGATGGAAGTTCCAGAATTGCGCCTCAAAATAGGTGGGGGTATTTTCCTTCAGCAGGTATTGGATGGCTTATTAGTGCTGAACCTTTTATGCAAAATCAGCGACTTTTTGAAACGCTAAAAATAAGAGCTTCTTGGGGTCAGGTTGGAAATGACAGGGTTCCTTCTGATGCTTTTACGGTGACGGTCCGACCAAACTTGGCATATCCTTTTGGTGGAGGAATTGCTACTCCGGGAAGTGCTATTACACAGATTAAAGACCCGGATTTAAAATGGGAAACTACAGAGGAGTTGGACCTTGGGATTGAATATGCACTTTTGGAGGGAAAAATTTTTGGAGAAATAGGGGTTTATGATAAAAAATCCAGAAACCTACTTATAAATGTTAAAGTTCCTGCTGTTATTGGCGATGAAGACGGCGTAGTACTTACAAATGCGGCTTCCATTCAGAACCGCGGTCTGGAGCTCTCCTTAAATTATCGTACAAGAGTTAATGAACAGTTTTCCTATAGATTTGGAGGCAATGCTACATTTAACAGAAATAATGTGATTGGGTTAAATGGTGGTCAACCCATTTTGGATGGAGGTATTGGGGCTGGGCAAATTTATACGACTAAAACAGATAATGGACAACCGGTAGGAAGTTTTTATGTACTACAGGTATTGGGTGTTTTTCAGGATGCTGCAGACATAGACGCCTATGTGTCCTCCAACGGTAAAATCATTCAACCAAATGCATCACCAGGAGATTTTAAATATCAAGATACTAACGATGATGGAAAAATTGATGATAAAGACAGGGTTTTTGCCGGCTCATACCAGCCCAAGGCCTATTTTGGAATAAATGCAGAATTTACCTATAAAGCATTTGACCTTTCTATGGACATCTATGGCAATACAGGTAATGTAGTATATAATGGTAAAAAAGCACTCCGCCTAAGTGCATTCGATAATGTAGAATCTGCGCTTGCCTATAATCGATGGACACCTGGATCCGGCATACAAGATGAGCCTGCAGCAAACAGTGGATATTTACCTGCATCAACCTACTATGTAGAATCGGGATCTTTTGTAAGGATCAATAATGTTACTTTACGCTATAATTTACCCGAAAAACAATTGAATAAATTAAGTATTTCAACTGCCAGTTTATATGTCACCGCACAAAACATACTTACGCTGAAAAAATTTACCGGATTCACCCCAGAATTACCCGATGATACACCAACCAGGTCAGGAATTGAAACAAATGCATATCCAACAAATAAAACGATAGCCGCAGGAGTTAATTTATCCTTTTAACTTTAAAGACACTGATATGAAGCGACATAACATCATAATAATTACATGTATTAGTTTAACATTAACTGCCTGCAGTGAAGATTTTTTGAATGTGCCGGTACAAGGTGCTTCAACAGCAGCCTCAGATCCTTCACTCGCTGAAAATCTGGTAACAGGAGTGTACAACAGCTTAATATCCGGTGATGCTTTTGGAAGTGGCGATACACATGGGATTGCATTTATTTCGACAACTAATATTATGTCTGATGATGCCGACAAAGGAAGTACCCCCAATGATCAGATTGGTATCATCGGAGAGCTTGACAATTTTTTACATACTCCGACCAATATTTTTGTAGGTGCTATTTGGAACGGGCATTATGGTGCCATTGCCAAATGTAATCAGGCCCTTAAAGCGCTAGAGACAGCTCAGGTAGATGAAGAGACTAAAAACAGATGGATCGGAGAAGTCAGATTTTTAAGAGGATATTATTATTTCAATCTTGTCAGATATTATGGTGGTGTGCCTAAAGTACTGAGAGTTCCAGAAAGTGCTGCTGATGCCAATGCAGATGTCACTTTTCAAACTAGGGCTTCTGTGGATGAAATTTATCAGGTAATTATAGATGATTTGACTTTTGCTTCTGAACATACCCCTGCAAAAAGTAAAGGCGCTAAAGGGAGAATTCACAAAGGTACTGCCCAGGGTATGCTTGCCAAAGTTTATCTGTATCGGAAAAATTATGATAAAGTATTGGAACTAACAAATGAAATTGTTCAATCAGGGGAATATAGCCTTTTACCGGACTACAGCAAAATCTGGAGATTTGAAGGAAATAATAGTAGAGAATCCATGTTTGAAATTCAAACAGGAACATTCAATAGTACCGACTTTGGCGTTAGAGGTTATTGTGTTTGGCAGGGACCTAGAGTAGGCGGTAAGGGAGGCTGGAGAGATCTGGGCTTTGGATTCTGCACACCTACCAGGGAACTGGTCAATGCATACCATCCAACAGATTTAAGGAGATCATCTACGATCATTGAAATTGATGTGTCCGGATCGTACAAAGGAACTATACTTTTTGACGGATACCGAATTCCAAGTAAGGATTCCATTGAAAATTTCTATTACAACTACAAAGCATATCACAGTGAAAACAATAATATTGAACCTTTTCTTGGCAATAGAGATAATAAGCAAAAAAATATTCATATTTTAAGATATGCTGATATATTACTGATGCAGGCAGAAGCTGCAGCGATAAAAGGAAATGCAGCTCTCGCAATGAGCAATCTTGAAGGAATTCAGTCAAGAGCAGGCATATCTCCAGTTACTCAATACGGTTTGCCGTTGATAGAAGCCATATGGCAGGAAAGAAGATTTGAGCTGGCTATGGAGCATGATCGATTTTTTGATTTGGTGAGGCAAGGAAGAGCTGCCCAGATAATGCAGGCGGCCGGGAAGAATTTTGTTGCTGGAAAACATGAACTATTACCAATTCCTGCACTTCAGATTGAGCTTAGCGGAGGTAGACTTACTCAAAATCCGGGATATTAATTCATTATTATTATATATTAATTACATTGTTCATTTTTAAAACGTTTTAACATGAAATCAAAATTTTTTAATTACTGTCTGATGGTAGGGCTTGCAGGCAGTTTATTTTTAGGTTTATCATCTTGCGATAAAGAAGATGATCTTCCACCTATTGGCGGATTCAACTCATCTGATGAGGTTGCTGCAACAAATCTTCAGGCCCATTGGAATTTTGAAGGTGATGGAAAGGAGAAAAAGTCAGGGGCTACTCCAGCAAGTACCGTAAATGCTACATTTGAATCTGGTGCTAAAGGAAAGGGCGTTAAACTTACTGACGGTTATATAGCATATAATGCTATTACAGCTTTAAATTCATTGCCAAATGCTACCGTTTCCCTTTGGGCCAAGTATGACAATAATGGAAGTCACCCATCGTGCTTTTTTACTCTTACTAGACCAAATGAGTGGGCAGGTAACATTAATTTTTTAGGTGAAACCGGATGGAAAAAAGCAGGCAATGATACTTTGGTTGTCAAAGGTTTGGTAGTTACCAATAAAGACAACAATCCATCTTGGCAGGATTCAAGAAATGAGCCTAGTAAAGGTGGTGTACAGACACCAAAAGGAGTCAATAAGTGGCACCATATGGTGATGACATGGGATGGCGCAACATCTAACTTTAAGATTTATGTCGATGGTGTTAAGGTTAGCAATCCAGAGTGGGAAGTTAGAGGAACTACTGGACCACTTAATTTTTACAGCCCAACAAGACCAGTTATTGGTGCATGGGGTGTTAATGTTCCTGGTGGTGGAACTGCTGAGGGTTGGCAGAAGCCTATGACTGGATCTTTGGATGAATTGAGAGTCTACAATAAAGCGCTTACTGATGCTGAAATTAGTGCGCTATACCAACTTGAACTTGCTGGCAGATAATGATTTTAATAGTAAGGGGAGATCTTTGATCTCCCCTTCTAATCAATCCCCTGGTCAAATAAAATTCCCATAAATGCCTTTCTTCCAAGACCGGATTAAAAAATTATTTAGATAATAACCACATCATCATTACTAGATAAATGTCTAAAAACTTAAATTTTCAAATGATTTAGGGATATTATCATTAAATTCTATTACAAGCTTCAATGCATTGTCATTAACAACAAAATATAAAGCATTAAGGACATGCCAAAGGTACAGTTAATTTTTCTCGGCATTATTTGGTTATTACTAGGCTGTCGAAAAGAAGATAAGCCTGAGGAGCAATTTAACTTTATTAAATATTCCATCGACGGAGTACAAAGTTTTAAGGCTAAAGGAACGAGTATTGAACCACAGATTAGTATTTACTTCTCGGATAAACTGAATGAAAAAAGCTTAAAAGAAAATGTAAAAATTTTTGGCAACACCTTGGAGGTACCAGTCAAAATTACCTTGATAAATAATGATAGTGCTATCATAATAACTCCGGAATTAAAATTAGAATATCTGACCGAATATGATCTGGTAATTGATCAAAATTTAAAATCCAACAAAGGTTTGAGACTCTCATCAAGAGTAGAGGCATCATTTTCAACCCAGGTTGATACAAAAGATAAATTTCAGCGAATCGAGGATGACGATTTATTAACATTGGTGCAGCAAAAGACTTTCAATTATTTTTGGGAGTTCGGACACCCCGTATCAGGAATGGCGAGAGAAAGAAATACATCAGGAGACCTTGTTACTACTGGAGGAACAGGTTTTGGGGTGATGTCAATTATAGTGGCGATAGAAAGAGGATTTATTTCTAGAGATCAAGGTTTAGAACGGATTGAAAAAATAGCTACTTTTTTACAAGATAAAGCAGATAGATTTCATGGGGTATTTCCGCATTGGTTAAATGGTAATACGGGGAAAACTATACCATTTAGTCAAAAAGATGATGGAGGTGATTTGGTAGAAACCTCTTTTCTTATGGCGGGTATGCTATGCGCTTCCGAATATTTTAATCTTTCATTACCACAGGAAATTAAAATAAGACAAATCATTAAGGGTTTATGGGAGACCGTAGAATGGAATTGGCATACTAAAGGCACAGAAAATGTGTTGTATTGGCACTGGTCTCCTAAATATCAATGGGAGATGAATCATCAAATCAAAGGCTGGAATGAAGCATTGATCACATATATACTGGCAGCGGCGTCACCTACATATCCCATTAACAAGACCGTGTATGAAAAAGGTTGGGCCAGTAATGGATCCATGAAAAATGGAAGGTCATTTTATGATATCCCTCTTCCTCTTGGTCCTGATTATGGAGGTCCATTGTTTTTTTCACACTATAGTTTCCTTGGAATAGATCCCCGAAAACTCAAAGATCAATATGCAGATTATAATCAGCAATCGATCAATCATTCGCTGATGAATTATATATACTGTACTAAAAATCCACGGGGGTATTATGGCTATCATGAAGCATGCTGGGGATTAACTGCAAGTGATACTAATCAGGGATATTCGGCACATAGTCCAACAAATGACAGGGGAGTGATTACTCCCACGGCGGCCATTTCTTCTATTCCGTTTACGCCGGAACCGTCTATGAAAGCGCTTAAATACTTTTATTACGTTTTGGGAGATAAAATATTCCGGGATTATGGATTTATAGATGCATTTAACCTTCACCATATATGGTTTGCAAATTCTTATTTAGCTATCGATCAGGGTCCGATAATAGTCATGATAGAAAATTACAGAAGTGGATTAATTTGGAATTACACCATGAAAAATGACGATATTAAAAAGGGATTAGACAAATTAGGCTTCACATATTAATAAATATCATTTGAAAAAAATAATATTCATTTCAGTTTTTACTTGGATGGCGTCACTAATGTTGGGGCAGTCACCTATTATTCCATATTCGCGGGAAGAACTGAAACTTAGGACATTTCGGTATTTTTGGGAGACACCGGATACAGTTTACTGGCAGGTTCCGGATAGATATCCAACATTAACTTTTTCCAGTATAGCTGCTACAGGATTTGGGTTAAGCAGCTATATAGCAGGAATAGAAAATGGATATATTACTAGAGCTCAGGGGGCCGAGCGCGTATTAAAAACATTGAACGTGCTGGTTGATCTTCCCCAGGGAAATGCTGCTTCAGGAGTAAGTGGATACCGTGGATTTTACTATCATTTCCTTAATTTACATGACGCTAAAAGATTTAAAGAAGTAGAACTTTCTTCTATTGATACAGGACTGCTTATGGCTGGAATTTTAAGTTGTCAGTCCTATTTTGATGATGCCGACAATCCAGCTGAAATGATGATTAGAAAATTAGCAGATAAATTATTTTTACGTGTGGAATGGGACTGGATGATGAAACCCAATGGTAAAATGAGTATGGGATGGCATCCGGAGAAAGGCTTTATTGACAGTGATTGGGCGGGCTACAATGAAGCTATGATTTTATTGATCATGGCTATGGGATCACCAACTTATCCAATTCCTGCAGATGCCTGGTCAAAGTGGTGTGCTACATATCACAGGGATACTTATTATGGAGAGCATCACATACAATTTGACCCATTGTTTGGACATCAATACAGCCACATTTGGATTGATTTCAGAGGCATTCAGGACCAATATATGAAAAACGTAGAAAGCGATTACTTCGAAAATTCAAAAATGGCTACATTGTCAAATAGATCATATTGTATAGATAACCCAATGAAATGGAAAGGTTATGATTCTAGATGCTGGGGACTTACTGCCTGTGATGGTCCTGCCAACAAAAGAATTTCGATTGATGGAAAAGAAAGGCAATTTTTTGATTACCGTGCAAGGGGTGCTGCGAGCATTCAGGTTGTTGATGACGGAACAATTGCGCCCACTGCCGCCGGAGGTTCTTTTGCGTTTACACCAGAATATGCAGAAGAGTGCTTGCAGTATATGTGGAATACCTATTTTACAAATTTAATCGGAGAATATGGATTTAAAGACGCATTTAATCTTACATATTCAGATGAAAAATATCCCAATGGATGGTTTGATATTGATTATCTTGGAATTGATCAGGGACCTATATTATTACAAATACAAAATCACGAAAACGCCCTTATGTGGGAGGTGATGAAAAAAAATCCATACATTGTTGCCGGTTTGAAAAAAGCAGGCTTCAAAGGTGGTTGGCTTGATGGCAAGTAGGATGTGGCATACCTGCTAAAAAGAGAACAATGAAATTAATAGTAGGATATTATACCTATAGAATTATTTGATTTTTAAGTACGGACATATTAAAGTATTAATAAATGGCAAAGAGAATTAAATCTTCCCTTACAATGGGCCTACTGGCCATAATTTTCTCCTACAGTTTATTACATGCTCAGGAGTCTGATTCATTTGACCCCCAAATTGAGCAATTGATAGGGCAGATGACACTTGATGAAAAACTTGGTCAAATGACGCTGTTTACAACTGACTGGGAATCTACCGGACCAACGATCCGAGGAGGCTATGAGAATGATATACGAACAGGAAGATGTGGGGCACTCTTTAACAGCCACACAGTAGCATTTACGACGAGATTACAAAAGATTGCCGTTGAGGAGAGTAGGCTAAAAATACCCCTTTTGTTTGGATATGATGTTATTCATGGATATAAAACTATGTTTCCAATTCCATTGGGTGAAGCTGCAAGTTGGGATTTACAGGCCATAGAAAAAAGTGCTTATATCATGTCAAAAGAAGCAGCAGCAGCAGGATTGCATTGGACATATGCCCCAATGGTTGATATTACCAGAGAACCCCGATGGGGACGAGTGATGGAAGGGGCAGGAGAAGATACTTATCTTGGGTCTGTGATAGCCAAAGCAAGAGTCAATGGTATTCAGGGAGAAGGCTTTGATAAAGCCGATCGACTGATATCATGTGTTAAACATTTTGCAGCATATGGAGCTCCAGTAGCTGGAAGAGACTACAATACTGTTGATATGAGTGAAAGGTATTTCAGAGAAGTGTATCTTCCACCCTATAAGGCAGCATTGGACGCTGGGGCCTTAACGGTGATGACCTCATTTAATGAGTACGATGGCGTTCCAGCAACAGGAAATACCTATCTTCTCACAGATCTTTTGCGAGGTGAACTGAATTTCAAGGGATTTATAGTATCAGATTACACATCCATAAACGAAATGGTAAACCATGGAATTGTGGAAAACGATACGGAAGCAGGCATTCTTGCAGTCAAGGCCGGCGTTGATATGGATATGCAAGGAGCGACATTTCAGGAGCTTATCAAAAAAGGAATTCAGGATGGGCGCATTTCAATGGAAAGAATTAACCAAAGTGTCAGGAGAATTCTTTCACTTAAAAAGAAACTTGGATTATTTGAAAATCCCTATAAGTTTTCAGATGCCGAAAGAGAGAAAGTGACAATTCTTTCTAAAGATCACTTGGAAGCTTCCAGAGATATGGCCAGAAAATCCGTTGTTTTGCTAAAAAACAATAAGGTACTGCCTATTGACTCGAAAGTCAAGAGAATTTTAGTTGTAGGACCATTGGGAGACGATCAGCAGAATTTAATCGGGGCGTGGTCCGGATCCGGTGAAGGTCGCCATTGTATAAGTTTACTGCAAGGACTAAAGCAACATCCTGCTGCTGGAAAGATGGTAATTGATTATATAAAAGGATGCGACATTGAAGGAAAGGAAAAATCAAATTTTGCGGGTGCATTGGCAAAAGCAAAGGCTGCAGATGTGATCATTTTGGCTATTGGTGAACATAAAGATATGTCAGGTGAGGCTGCTGCAAGGGCAATGATCAGAATTCCGGGAGAACAAGAACAATTACTAAGTTATTTGAAAAAGTCAGGAAAACCAATAGTGACAGTTGTAATGAATGGAAGAC
Source organism: Saprospiraceae bacterium (assembly GCA_032115755.1). Classification (GTDB taxonomy): domain Bacteria; phylum Bacteroidota; class Bacteroidia; order Chitinophagales; family Saprospiraceae; genus OLB9. The sequence goes on along the minus strand of JAUMBJ010000083.1, from coordinate 19,182 downwards.
CATTGGTGCTGACAGAAATACATGAGCAATCCGACGCAGTACTTGAGGCCTGGTGGTTAGGTACGGAAGCGGGTAATGCACTGGCTGATATTATTTTTGGGACATATAATCCTTCAGGAAAATTACCAATTTCTTTTCCTCGACACGAAGGTCAAATTCCGGTTTTTTATAGTCAGAAGAACACAGGAAGGCCATTTCAGGCTGAATCAAAATGGAATTCAAAATACATGGACGTATCCAACAAACCATTGTATTCTTTCGGATATGGCTTAAGTTATACCAACTTCAGTTATGGTATACCTTTAGCTAATAAGTCAGAATTTAATGTTGATGATAAAATCAAGGTTTCAGTACAAGTTGAAAATACAGGAAATTATGATGGAGAGGAAGTGGTACAACTTTACATCAGAGACCTTGTAGGATCTGTTACGAGACCTGTGAAAGAATTAAAAGCTTTTCAAAAAGTATTTATTCCAAAAGGATCTTCAAAAAAGATTGAATTTATCCTGGATAAGGAAACATTCTCTTTTTACAGGCAAGATATGACATGGGGCACTGAGCCAGGGAAGTTTCATATTTTTATAGGACCGGATTCAGAAACGGAAAATAAAATTGAGGTTATACTGAAAAACTAATATTTTTCTAGCGTGTATTTTCTTGTAAAATGAAAATCATCTAGGTAAAGGAAATCCTGCAAAATAGCCCTCTGTCCCAACCAGCCAAACAGAATCCTGGTGGACAGTTGCATCATATATGTCGGTATTTCTCTTTAATTGGTAGGTTTGCCAAGATTCACCGTGATCATTGGATAAGAAAATCCTACCATAATTTCCTCCTATAAGCCAGTGTGAACCTCCTAGATATTTAATCATCCTGTAGGACCGCTGACGCGTTCCACCATTAGGCTTTTGAAGCCATATAAAGGTTCTTCCGCCATCACTGGTTTTGAGTAAACTTCCATTGAATCCTGTAACGAGGCCATATAGACTATCTCTAAAAGCAATTGCGGAAAAGAAATCACCCTGTATTCCTAGATCTTTCCAGGAAAAACCATTGTTTTCTGAGTACATCAAAATCCCATAGCCAGCTTGTAAAAATTTTTGACCGGATATATGCTGAACAGCAGAAATTTCATGAGGGAAATGCATAACCGTATCTGTTTTCAAATTTTTATCTATATGATATATATAGCCTCTTGAATAAGACTTGCCTCCTGATAGCATAAGTCTACCGTCATCCTTTGCAGTAATATGGTGTAGAATATCCCAATCTTTTAGCCTATGAAATTGCCAATTTATCTGTCCGACGGATTTACTATACAGATATCCATCAACACCTGTCGTGTACAGCGTCTTGTTTTTATCCTGAAAAATATCAAAAAGTAATTTATCTGAGAAGGTATCTATCTTGATCTTGGATCCTGATGATATTATTTGTAAACCATAATGCCATACATTGCCCCCGATAATTACTTTATTTTCCACATCGTCTGTAAATATAGATGTCAGGATATCATTCGTAGGAAGAGATATTATTTTTTCGTGGATATACGGATGCTCAGAATTACATGAGGCATATAAAAAAGCGAAGTGTATGATAAAGAAATAAATGCTGTTTAAATTTTTAAGCATGTAGAATTAAAGTTAGTTAACACTCAACAAAAGTAAGCTTAAATTACTTTACACCATATTAGCCATAACATAGTAACAATTATTAATCAACAGAAGATGTTTTGATATTGAATAGATGATTATGTTGAAGATCATAATATCAATATTTTTCTTTCCAATTCAAAAGGCACTAAGTAATTGAACATCATAAACATATGAAATGAGCATGAGACAGTCACACAAACCAGGATGATTATTTCTCATGCGAAACGCGAGTTCGACAACACCATAGATACAAATAAAGTTGTCAATTCCAGGTGGTTTTAAAAACAAATCACACAGAGTGTGATGAATTAAAAAATAAACAAAAGAAACATTTGATAGAAAATAATCATTGTAATTAGTATGACCGGACTTCTGTTTAATTCATCTAATGAAGAGTATTCAACTCAAATAAAGTTTTGTATTTATTAAAGTAAAAATAATTTATATGGTACTCGACACGCTTTTCATTTTTATAATTGTTGTCGGATTTTATTTGGGGTTTAGAAGGGGGATAATAAAAACAGTTTTTGATACAATGGCATTTATCCTTGCATTAATTATTACGTTAAAGTTTTCATCATGGACTGTAGTAAAATTGCAGGGATATGGATTGGAGAATCCCACGGGTAGCTATATTGTGGGTATTCTGATAACATTTTTAGTCATTTTTCTTGGTGTCAGGTGGATTGGAAGCCGTTTGGAAAAATTACTGGAAGTGATGCAGCTTAATATATTTAACAAGTTGGCAGGTGGACTTTGGAATGTAACCATTTATCTATACTTTTTAAGTATTACAGTAATGTGGATGGTTTCCTTAAAAATTTTGGATGAGACCAAGATGAAACAGAATATGTCCTATTCCCTAATACAGGTCCTACCCGACAAAGGGGAAATTTTTTATCAATGGGTAAAACCTCTTTTTATGGAGTTTTGGCAGGAAACACATGGGACAGTTGATTCCTTAAAAGACAAAAAAGAAATTTATTAAACTTTTCATAATTGTCATTTGCAGGGAATTTTATTATAAATTTGTGCTTTAATGATAAGTATGTTTACTTCTAAATGCTTTAAAATGAAAATGTTTTACACTTTTTGTATATTTTTTGGAGTCTTTATTACTGCTCCGGCCGTAATATTTGCTCAAACGACTCAACCTGCGCAAACAACGCCATATACTGCTGAAAACGAGGGATGGCTTGTGAGTGTAGACGAAGCATATAAACTTTCTAAAAAAACAGGAAGGCCGATACTGGCCAATTTCACTGGAAGTGACTGGTGTGGTTGGTGTAAGAAACTAACTGCAGATGTATTTACAAAACCTGAATTTAAAGATTGGGCGGCAAAGAATGTGATTTTACTTGAACTAGATTTTCCACGAAGAAAAGTGCTTCCTGAAGAGATAAAAAGTCAAAACATGGGCATGCAGCAGGCCTTCAATGTCAGGGGGTATCCTACAATATGGCTTTTTGATCTTGAAAAAGATGCTGAAGGAAAATTTAATGTAAGTGCCCTTGGTCAGACGGGTTACAGAAATGCCCCAGATATTTTTATTGGTGATTTGGAAGCGATGTTTGAAAAAAGGGGTAACACGGGAAAATAATCTGGTAATAAAGAAAAAAAAATAATCTATTTTTTTCAAAGCCTGCATATTTTTCAAATATTTGGTTTTTCTGCATTGCGTAACTTCTTTCTCAAGAATCATTTGGTTAAAAAAAATAATCCTGATTTGTAGGATTAAACACATACGCACCGCATCAAATTCTAAAGGGTTATATTTAATTATGTTATTTTTTGGTATGCCAGATTAACATAAATAGGTATTTAATAGAAGAGATAACCTAAAAAGTCCGCAGATGGTAAAGCAATTTAAATTCTTCTCCACATACCTGCTGTTTATCATTTTGTTGATACAAACATCCTGCAAAGCGCTTGAACAGGCTTCTTCTCATGGATTTAATAGTGGATATTACAAATGGGCGTCAAACACAAATATGTCTTCCAAAGTTTATTTGGAGATAAAGGATGAGAAAGTAGAAGTTTATCAACATCTAGAGGCGAATCTCAAAACGGAGCCTGTGATGATTTTACCTCTCGAACCTTCTGATAGCTTGGTTTTCAAACCGTTAGTATTTAGGAAACAGTCCCTAGATATTGACCTAACGTCAGTTTTACTAAAGTTCAGGCCATCCATTTATGGGTTACAACCTCAACTTGTTTCAGATTTGAACATGGCAGTATATGCTGGCTGGCGTCACGATACATATACAGTACTTCAAAGTAAAAATCCAGTGGGAAATTATCATTCTAAAGTCACTAATTTTGGCTACGATGCCGGTATTTTTTTTGGGCCAGGTGTGACAATGGTTAACCCATATTCCACGCTTGATAGGGTATCCAACGATTACAGTGCCATGATATTACAGGCCGGAATGGCTGGTTTTATAGAATCTAATATAGCTAGTTTTGGATTGGCATTGGGTACAGATTATATGATACATAATGATCGGAAAGTATGGGTATATCAGGGTAAACCCTGGATTGGTTTAGTGGTGGGTGTTGCGTTAAATTAAGTTATATGCGATAGTTTAAAATTTATAGTTGCCTGATAAAGAAAAGTTTCTTCCTGCTGCAGCAATACCGGAACTATAAGTTTTATAACGCAAATCAGTAAAGTTTTCCAGGGAGGCAACAATATTAAGCGAGGGATTTATTTTCCACATGCAGCGCATATTATAAACCACCCAGGATGGGCTATAGGGGTTACCATCCTTATCTTTGGCATAGAGTTCTGGCTTTGTTTTTTCTTCTTCCGGCATATTTTTATATGAAACCATTGCAGTATATTGTGAAGACAGGGAAAGTGTGATATTTTCATGTTTCCATTGTATTGTAGTTTGTCCGAAATTTGGTGCTGCATGTCTTGAAGGACTTAAATCTCCGTTATTTAATTCTTCAATTCCCTTTTGTATATTATAATGACTCATAATCGAAAATCCTTTTCCTGGTTTTATTTCAATACTTGCCTGTACTCCGTTAATGAGTGCATAGGCAGCATTTTGAACAGCAAGAATTTTTGCATTACTGCCATTGTAAACAAGGCTATCGCTACCATTTAACTGAAAAGGCCGAACCACTAATGCATCTTGGAGGAAAGTAACAAATGTGCTAAAATCCAGGCGAAGGATATCTTTTAAAATAATACTGTATCCGGCTTCACCATTCCAGGCTATTTCCGGAGATAGGTTTGGATTTGGAATTGTTACAAAACCGGGAGAAGTATCAAAAACTTTTCCCAAATCATCCACATTGGGTGCTCTGAAGCCCCTTGACAGAGCAAATTTAAGTACTTGTTGTTCATCAGGGCGCCATAATATTCCGGTACTAGCAGAAAGGGAAGCAAATTGATTATTGGTTTTTTGGAAAGGCAATGGATAAAACTGATTATTAAATTCTGCAGAAATTGAAAAAACATTGTAGCGCAATCCGGATTCAAGTTTCCATTTTTGATTTATACTATATGCATACTGAAGATATCCGGCGAGAGAGACCCAAGTAGCATTAGGGTATCTTGGAGGCCCTTCGGTATATGTGCGATCAATTATATTGAAATCTGTTCCGGTTGATTTTACCAAATTTGCTACCATTTCAGTACCAAAGAAAAAATGGTGTTTATAAATCTGTTTTTTTGCATCCATATTGAAAGAAAGGGCATCTACATATTCCTGTCTGGTATGTCTGATGGGATCGGATAAGTCTCGGTCAATTCTACTTTCTTCGAATTTTTGCCATGCAGCAGTTATATTCAGGGCATCAATCGCTTTTTTATTTAATGATAAATAAGTAGATACCTGATGCATGAGCCATCTTTGGGGGCCATAAAACCATTCTCCATAACGGGGCAATCCATTTTTGTATCTGATATGCCGGTCATAACGCGCAAAATCTGAGGTAGTTGAATAATGAAACGCATAAAGCAGCTCAGAACTTGGTGTTAATTTTATACGAATTTTTTGCATCAGATTAAATTGACTATAATCGGAAGGATTTTGAATTTCTGGCCTGGAATTCGGCAGAATGGTATCCTTCCCATTGCCAGCATATCTGACTACCCAGGGCTTAAGGTAATCATCTGGACCCCTTCTACCCATGCGTAAATGATCAAAATCACTATAGGTAATACTAGTAACTCCACTTATCTGGGAGTTACCATATTTAAAATCGACATGTCCTGTTTTTTCTAAATTGACAGAAGAAAATCGGGTACTTAGGTTTGATTTGAAGTATGTCTGTTCCTGCTTTTGGGCAAATTTGGGTTGTAGGGTATGAAAAGTCATAACGGCTCCGATAGCATCACTTCCATACATAACTGCTCCGGGTCCAAAAAGAATCTCACTGTATTCGTTGGCAAATGGATCCAGAGATATGACATTCTGAATATTTCCACTTCTAAAGATGGCAGTATTCATTCTGACACCATCCACAACATATAGCAGACGGTTTGTAGCAAACCCTCTAATCATTGGACTACCACCGCCCTGCTGACTTTTTTGAATAAAAACTTGTCCGCTTCCATTTAGCATATCTGCTGAAGTTTGAGGTTGTAATAATGTAATTTCATTATTAGAAAGTCGCGAAACATGTTTAGCTACATCTGCTGAATATTGTTGCCATCGATTTGCAGAAACGACTATTGTATTCATTTGAAAATGTTCTGGCTCTAACCATACCAATCCTTTGTTTTCAATAATTTTAGATTTGTTCAAACGCAAATTTTTATAGCCTAGATATTGAAAAACCAGGGTATCTTCCGGTAAGATGTTTTCCGTTATTATAGCTTTGCCAAAATTGTCTGTAACGAATGATACATTTCCATTTGCAGAAATGATAATTACACCTTCCAGGAATTCTCCGGTTTCTGAATCTTTCACAGAAATCATTTGGCTCAAAAGCGAGCATGGAAGGATACATAATAAGATCATAAAAAACCTGTCCATATAAAACAAGATTATTTTTCAGCTATAGTGTAATCTACTATTGTTTTGTTGCAGTTATAAAGTATATAACGGCCACTTTTTAACCAATGGATTCCCTAGACAGATCTAATTGTTTTGTCTGCAGGATGAAAGTAAAATAGTCTAGATAATTTAGTTTCAAATCCCAGGAACAAATGGGTAATATTCAATTCATTCCTTTTGGACAAGGATAAATTGACCAATTGCAGCAATTAAACCTTAAGTAAAAAGGATGGAATTTTCCGGAGGAGGATTTTTAGTAGGAATAAACACAGACGGCAAGGTATTATTATGTTGCGCTATAATTTCTAAGGATGTAGGAGTAGGGTAATTGATAAATACCAGCATGTGCGAATCCTCAAAATAAAGTTGTTTATAAAAATCAATCACTTTTTTATGCCCATCTCTTCTTTCGGGATGTTTTCCCCAGGCCCTTGCCGAAAGTTTTTGAAGCTCTCTTTTTATTTTGCTTTCTTCATGGTCTTCCCAGCAAAAATAAATTACGGAGTCTGCCGTAGTTTCTACATATACTACGTCAAACAAACTGTTTTTATAAGAAAACTCTCCTTTTTTTATCCAAGAAATGTTAGATTTTTCAAGGTGCTTATGAAACGATAGCTTGATAAGGTCTCCCTTTTCAAGTTCTGAATGCATTTTTCTTTTTACTTCCCGGCGAATTTCTTTTTGTTTCATCTTCAGCCAGGAATAAACCAATCCTTCAGGTAAAAACAATACCATTAAAAGCCACGCAGCCATGATAATTTTGGCAAATGATGAAGTCATAAAGCAAATATAACTAAATACAAAAGCTTAAACCTATAATTATCGACTCAAGTAATTATAATTAATGTTGAAGAGAGCTTCTGCTATTAACTTCTAGCTACTTTGGCAGTATATCCACGATCCTCAATAATGGAAATAAGGGTTTTGATATCAATGGTACCTGGATCATAAGTGATTTTACTGATACCGGATTTGAGTGTTGTAGTACTTTTTTTGACACCTTTTACTGTTTTGAACTTTCGGTCGATGCCATCAGCACAACCTTTTTGGCATGTCATTCCATCAACTTTTAGTTCAATTGTTTTATAAGTGAGGGGTAAAGCAGCCTTTTGAGCATAGACAGGTAAATGTACAAACAATAAAAAACCAAGAATTATAGCGGTGAATAAGCTTCTCATGGATCGTAGGATTAAATTTTAGTAATAAAGCTCGTTTAGTATAGCAATAAACAAATACTTTAGGCGATTAGTTTCAAGTGAATTTTCAGAATTCACTCGTAAAATGAAATTGAATATCCGGGTGATTTTCCTGAGCCATTTTCAATGTCCATGCGGATTCGGCAAGAAATACAAGTTTATCTTCTGTGTCTCGAGCTAGATCTTTTTTTCTGCGGGTAATAAAATCTTTCATAGACTGGGGGTTGGAACAACTTACCCAGCAGGCTTTATATAAATTAACGGGTTCGTAATCACAGGAAGCACCATATTCATGCTTTAACCTGTATTGAATCACTTCAAACTGGAGTGCGCCTACAGTTCCAATAATTTTACGTCCATTATCTTCCTTTGTAAACATTTGAGCAACGCCTTCTTCCATAAGCTGTTCCAAACCCTTATTAAGTTGCTTGGTTTTCATGGGATCGGTATTATTTACGAACCTAAATTGTTCTGGTGAAAAACTGGGAATTCCTTTGAAATGAAGCAATTCTCCCTGAGTCAGGGTATCTCCTATTTTAAAATTCCCTGAGTCATATAAACCTACAATATCACCTGGAAAAGCCTCATCAATAACAGATTTTTTAGATGCCATGAAAGCTGTAGGGTTTGGAAATTTCATTTGCTTACCTTGTCTTATATGCAGGTAGTTGGTATTTCGTTCAAATTTGCCAGAGCAAACACGTAAAAATGCTATTCTGTCTCGGTGTTTAGGATCCATATTAGCATGGATTTTAAAAATAAATCCAGTAAATTTACTTTCCTCTGGTTTTACGATGCGCTCTTCAGTTTCTCGTGGAAGGGGGTTTGGAGCTATGTCAACAAAGCAGTCCAGCAGTTCTCTTACACCAAAGTTGTTGACAGCACTTCCGAAAAATACTGGACAGATAGAACCGGAAAGATAATCTTCCCGGGTAAATTCCGGATAGACAGATGTTATTGTTTCAATTTCATTTTGCAACTCTTCTGCTTCACGATCACCAATTTTTTGTGATAACAGCTTATCTTTCAAGTCATCAATTTTTACAATATCTTCATCTGCTTGTTTTCCATGGGGACTAAATAAAATCAAATTTTTTTCATAAAGACTATAAACACCTTTAAAGCGCTGCCCCATACCAACTGGCCAACTTAGGGGAGTAACTTTGAGCCCCAGCTTTAATTCCACTTCATCAAGTAAATCGAAGGCATCTTTACCCTCTCTGTCAAGTTTATTAATAAAAACGATGATCGGGGTATTTCTCATTCGGCAAACTTTAACCAGTTTTTCCGTTTGTTCTTCGACCCCTTTGGCAACGTCTATAACAACAATAACGCTATCTACAGCGGTTAATGTCCTATAGGTGTCTTCGGCAAAATCTTTGTGTCCGGGGGTATCAAGTATGTTAATTTGTTTATCTCTGTATTCAAAAGCCATTACAGAAGTTGCTACGGAAATTCCCCGTTGTTTTTCAATTTCCATAAAATCAGAGGTGGCATGCTTTTTAATTTTATTTGACTTTACAGCTCCTGCCTCCTGAATAGCGCCTCCAAATAGCAGTAATTTCTCAGTAAGAGTGGTTTTTCCCGCATCTGGGTGAGACACAATACCAAATGTTTTTCGCTTTTCAAGTTCTTTATAATACTCCATATAAATCGCCCCTATAATTTGAAAAGCGCAAAAATACTATCTTCCGGGCACTAATTGGCAGAAATAGATTTTGATTTAAAAGAATGATAAAGGATGCATCATATGATAATATAAAGATGATGAGCCATTTTGATCATGCACACAGCATAATTTAGAATACACTTGTTGATAATTAAAATAACATGAACCGCAAACCTCTTGGCAACGGTTCATGTTTTTTAAAAAGAATTGACTCCCCAGGCATTAAGATGCTGATTTCTCCATCTTATGAAATTCATTGACAATAATCTCTGTGATATATTTGAGATTACCTTGCTTGTCTGTATATGTTCTGTTGGATAATCTTCCTTCAATGGCAATTTCTTCACCCTTTTGGAGAGACTCTGCCATTTGCTGGGCCAGTTTTCCCCAAGCTACCAGGTTGAACCATTCAGTATGCCTTTTGGTATCGCCGCCGGCAGTTTTATAAGAAATATTGGAGGCTAGAGACACTGTAGCTTTCTTATTGCCGCTGTCAAATTCCTGCAATTCAATATTTTTACCAATATTGCCTTTAAGTTGAACTGAATTTTTTGCAATACTAACCATATGTTTTACTTTTTTAATGATTTTAATTGGGTCTTTCACTAAAATGGTACCGTTTCCTGATCGTTATCCTGAATTTCTGGCTCAGATTTGTCTTCAGGTTTACCTAAACGAACAAAATCATTGACAACGATCTCCGTTACATACTTGGTTGCACCTGATTTATCTACATAACTTCTGCTCGTCAGTTTTCCATTGATGGCGACTTCAGTTCCTTTTTTGATAAGCTGTTTGAGTAGTGCTGCGGTTTTTCCCCAGGCAATAAGATTGTGCCATTCGGTTTGTTTAATTTTTTCTCCTTTTTGATTAGTGTAAAAATCATTTGTGGCCAAAGAGACGGTTGCTTTTACATTGCCGTTATCAAAATTGACCATGTCTACATCTCTGCCAACATTTCCAATGAGCTGAACTGAATTCCTTAAAGATTTTGTCATAGTTAAAAATTTGTGTCTGGTAACCATTGTATAGCGGTAAGCAGACGGGTTAGATAATTATAAATTTGAAATAGCTTTTTACAAAGGTGCACAACCCAATTCAGTTAAGAGGTTTTATAAACGTTTAAAAACACTTAATATTTGTGATTATACCCAAGTATAAATTCTAAAGTGAAGTATGCAAAGTATTTTATATATAGCAAGTTTAAGAAACAGCCACGCTATAATTACGTGGTTCAAATAGATGAGATAAAAATGGCTAAAGTATCATTTTTTGTTTCAAGCCAACTAAATAGATTTAATATTGATGGGTAGATAAAGGTATATTTGTTAAAAGCCTATATCAAAGGATTAAAATAGAAAAAATGACTATCAAATTAATATTAAAAGCTGCATATTTGAGGTTGTTAAAAATCAGATTTGGTTGAATTTTTAAATTCAAATTTCAGGCATGAATCATAAAGCAATAAAAAATGACACCATTTATAAGGTAGTTGTAATATTGACATTGTTCCTGTTTTTTCCTGAAAAAGGGGAATCTCAAAATTCTAATTTGGCTGTCAGTACTGCTGTGGCAAATAAGCCTTTGCAGCCGGGAATTCAGCATCAACCACCATGCGACTGCACGGTAACACAGGGTTCCTTCTCACAGCCATTACTATATATGGAGTCCAATACTAC
>JAUMBJ010000083.1:0-7958 GCA_032115755.1 Saprospiraceae bacterium | reverse complement strand
TTTTATAATTACATTGGCACTACGGCTAATACCGGACTTGAAATATCTCAAACCATGTTATTATTTATGTACCTGGACACCATCACCGGAGAAAACAGCTTAGTTATCATCCTGGATCGTGGCAATGATGGTAGTGGCGGTCAGGGCACGGTGATATTTAAATGTATGCCATCAGGATCAAGTGTGGTATTTTCGGATGATGGTGGAGAATTATACGGGACCCCACCTACTTTTACCGGAAACTTCAGCTGGGGTTCTTGCTGCACGGATGGGGGTATTATTGGTGGAGTGGGTTGTGGACACACATTTACCATCAATCCAACCTTTCAGAACGGCATTGATGCCATTTCATTTGTATACGGAACACCTCAGGCAGCTACATACCTGGATATGCCGGATATTAATTGTCCAATTACCATAAATTGTGGAGGGGCAACATGTTGTGAAAATGCGTTTGAATTTACTTCCGAATATGAAAATGCAACCTGTGCCAGCAATGGAGATGGCAGTATAGATCTTCAGACTGATTGTGCTACAATGCCTCAGTTTGAATGGTCTAACGGAGCTACCAGTCAAGATATTAGCGGTCTGACGCCCGGTGAATATATGGTCACTATTACAGACATTAATGGTTGTGAGCAGACCGCATCATTTAACATTCTTTCAGAAAATCAAGATCCAATGCCTGAAATTTCCGGACCAAACACTTTTTGTTCCGGCACCTCGATTTACCTGGATGTAGAGGGAAATTTTAATTCATTTCTTTGGTCCAACGGGGAAACGACGCCTGCAATTCTGGTCAATAGTCCCGGTATATATAGTGTAACTGTCACCAATACTCAGGGATGTACAGGAACGGACAGTCTTGAAATAACAGAAATTTCATTACCTGTGGCAGAGATTACTGGCACTGATGTTTTTTGTGAAGGCTCTGAAATTGTTCTTGATGCTGGCGGAGGATTTGTTACTTATGATTGGTCTACCGGAAGTTTTGAACAGACTACGCTGGTCTATCAAGAGGGCTATTATGTGGTTACCGTTACCAATGAAGCAGGTTGTATAGATACGGACTCTATATTTGTTGATATGTTGCCGGCGCCTAATCCTGTCATTAGTGGTCCTGAATTTTTATGTTCAGGAGAAAATATTATCCTTGATGTTGGACTTTCTTTCGAAACGGTTCAATGGTCGACAGGCAGCTCAGATCCGGAAATTACTGTTGGTCAGGCGGGAATTTACACAGTTACCGTTACAGATAATAACGGATGTACTGCAACAGCAGGTCAGGTTGTGTCTGTTTTTACATCCTATATAATTACCCTCCAGTCTAGCAGTTGTAATCCTGCTGATACGGGGACCTGGGTGAATTATCTTTTTAGCCAACAGGGATGCGACAGTACAGTAATCCGGATGGTTAGTTATAATCTTGCAGATTCTGTCTATATTTTGGAAAATTCCTGCAATCCTATGGATACAGGTTCTTCATTTAGCATTTTTACAAACAGATATGGGTGTGATAGTATTGTTTTTCGTACAATATTATTACTGCCTTCAGATTCGGTAAAACTCAACAGATTTAGCTGTAATCCTATGGATACGGGTATTTTTATCCAAAATCTTACTAATATATTAGGATGCGACAGTGTTGTAATTGAACAAATTTTTCTGCTAACCCAACATGAGCAATATATTATTCAAACTAGTTGCAGGCCCGAAGACGTTGGTATCATAACACAAACATATACCAATACATATGGTTGTGACAGCATTGTGACAATTGAGACAGTTTTTGCCAGTGCTGATACGACGAGACTGTTTACATTTACATGCGATCAAAATGAAACAGGTGTTTCAGCAAAAGTTTTAAAAAATACAAGAGGTTGTGATAGTCTTATTTTGACGACTACGACGTTGCTTCCTTCGGACACCTTAAAATTATATAAAAACACTTGTGATCCCTTGCAAGTGGGGGTAAAAGAAATGCTCCTTCAAAATGTAAACGGCTGTGATAGTCTTATCATCACAAATACCACTTTGCTTCCCTCGGACACCATTCGGATTCTAAGACAGACATGTCTGCTTTCAGATACCGGTACGGTTAAACTATTATTACAAAATATATCTGGGTGTGATAGTGTAATAATTACCAGCACAGTGCTTCAAAATCCGTCAGCATGTATGCTAGGGGTGGACGTAAAATCAGATACCATTGGATGTCAAGAAACTTCTGGAATGATCATATTTAAATTTGATAATCCTGATTTTCCAATCCAGTATACATGGACTGATGCAATTGGTAATCAGGATTCAGGTGCTTTTCAAGCGTCTGTAAATCAAACAGAATCATTGGTGCTACTCCCAGGAAATTATACCTTCGATTTTTTAGATGCCTCAGGAAGAGGCGCACAAGTATCTGGATTTATATTTAAAGTTTTACCATTGGAAATCACTACAGTAATTACTTCAAACTACAATGGTCAACATATTTCATGCTTTGAAAAATCCGACGGTGCCATAAAAACCAATATTTCTTCTGGTGGTTTAGCCCCATATCGTTTTCAATGGGCAGATGGCAGTACGGCTTCGGAAAGAAATAATCTTTCTGCGGGCTGGTATTATGTTGATGTGACCGATATTTTTGGATGCTCTGATAAGGATTCTATTCAGATTGTTGCTCCTGAAAAACTACAGCTACGCACAACGACAATACAACCAGATTGTCATTCTGGAGGATTAGGAATAATACGAATTGCAGATGCTGATGGTGGTACACCACCATATCGATATAGGGTAAATAATGGTAATTGGTTAAACACCGCAATTTTCCCAGATCTACAAGCAGGGTTGTACACTGTTAAGTTGACGGATAGTAATCAATGCGAAGTTTCTGTATCAGAGAGAATTAATACGTATAGAGAAGCCAAAGTTATTATAAGTAACGATACCATAATTAACCTAGGGGATTCTGTGGAGATTGAAATCTATGTAGATCCCGGAACAGATGGCATTCAAAAAATATATTGGGAAGGCGCTGATTGTGCGGAGTGTTATAAAATTTGGGTGACACCCCAGCAAAACACTGAATATAGTGTTGTTGTGACGGATACACTTGGTTGCATGGTTAGGAAAACTGTAAAGATTCAGATAAAGCTGAATCAGGATATATATATTCCAAATGTATTTAGTCCAGGCACTTCGGGTGAAAATCAAAAGTTTACTATCTATGGAAGCAATTCACTTCAACGTATACGTGAAATGCGGGTATACGACCGTTGGGGAACTTTGGTGTACAATGAGGAAAATATAGCTCCAAATGACCCTACGGTAGGCTGGGATGGAAGTTTTAGAGGTATATTCCTGCAAGCCGGGGTATACGTTTATCTGTGTGTTTTAGAATTTAGTGATGGAAAAGTAAAAGCCATCAATGGAGATATTCTGCTTCTCAGATAGTGAAAATTATTTAATATTTATATGTTGACCAATTTTTCCGCCAAAATAGGCCATGGGTATATACGCAAGACCAAGATCAAGCACATTAAACCAAGTTGGTGATGGCAACATCGTCACATTAGCTACTCCTCCCATAAGGAAAAATAGTCCTACAATCCAGGCATTACGGTCTCGATTTGTGGCGGCAACCATTCCTGCAAATATACTTCCAGACAGGGTACCTAAGGCGTGCGCCAAAAATGGAAAAATATAATGCTGTGGCTGAAGTAAGGGCATAGCCATTTCAAGTCCTTCTTTGGTTGTCACATCAGCACCTTCAGGTAATGAAATGATAACAGGCCCAAGGTATATAAGGGACATATTGATTATTCCCCCGATAATAATTCCACCTATGACGGCAATGATATTGCGAATAACAGGATGCATAAAATTGTTTTGAACAAATCTAAGACATTTTTATAAAGGTCAGTAAGTGAAGCTTAAAATTTAAACACACTTTTTACTATATTAATCAAAAGAAATTCTGACCAGATTAACTTTGTAAGATTTTTCGCTTGGAACAATAAGCGAAGAAGGCCCTGTTTGAATAGCATCTTTAAATCGAAGCTTTAGATTTTGGTATTCTGTACTCAATACACTTCTTCGCTCTGCGTGACCAAGCGGGTTTATAGCGTATTCACTGACTGTATTATTGTTTTTTATTTCATCATTATATAAAAATCTGATTTGAGAAGGTGTTTTGAATATAAAAAATGAAGAATACATGCCGTCATCATCTTGCGAAAATTGTTTTTTATACAAAAACTGTTTCCAATGTTCTTGGCCATCTGGGTATGTAGCCATTAGGATTATGTCTTCATAGTAATAATCAATGAATCCTCTGCCCGAATAAAAATCTCCAAATCTTCCAGGAGCAGCAGACTGAGCACGACGTAAAAATTCTTTCCTTACTTCGTTTATAAGGACTATGCCCCCATCCTGACGAACAATAAGTTCTTTAACAAATAAGCTGTTTATTTCTTTAGATTTTGAAATTTTCTTGCCATAAACTTCAGAAATAAAATCCTGTGAAAACAACTGAAAATTTACATATAATTCCTCTTCGATACCTTCAGGAGAAACCTGTACGCTAAAATATCCTCCGGAGGCATCTGCATTTCCCTTTGATACCAGTCCGCCAAGAACGATTTTGTTGTTTATATGATCAAATTGCATGTCTGATTGACCAAATTCTACCTCAGTGATATTAAGGCCCGTTGTCACAAACTGATTTTCCTGTAATATTTTTCCCAACATGAGTCTTTGTGATGCTGCACGTGACCAAAGCCTTTCTTTGCGCCCCAGTACAAAAACCTGCCCCTTGTTATTAATCAAGATTTTTTGAAAATCAGTTCGGAAATTAAAATCTCTGAGAGAGACCAACGTTTGAAGGATGCATCTGTCTGAAGGATAGTCAACCACCCATAATTGAAGATTTTTACCATCAGGACGAAAAAAACCTACTTTAGATTTATCCTCTGAAACAACAAACCTAACTTTATCAGTAGTTTGAATTTTTTCTTGAAACAGGGTTTTTGAAGTGTCTGCCTCCTCCCCGTATCTGTTGTAAGCTTTTACTTTGGTCCATAAAATACCTTCGTCACGATATTGGTAATATACATGCACCACGGTATCCCGGGCCAATGCACAAATTACCTGAAAATTTCTTTTTTCAAAAGTAAGTGACTTATTCCATAGAAATCGCATATTAGTATCGAAAACATCAAATTCGAGATTGCTACCTCTGTCATGATAAATTAATGTGTTTCCGCACGATAATGGCAGAATGTCGTAGGCATAATTGCTTCTAATATTGACCTCAGGAGAAACAGTAACTGTCTGACTTCGAAGTTGATATATTGGTATCATTATAAAACAGATACCAAAAATCAACAAATTGATGTTGAATACTTTATTTAAATACAACACTTCGAAGTTAAATTTAGTATATAAAGATAAGTAAATATCTTTAAAAAATTTGTCTACGATCTTGATATAAAAGATGTTAACTATACTTTTTTAACATGTCTTCAAATAATCCTTGAAACTGGAGTGCTTGTTTTTTTCTGGAAAAGCCTTGGATATAATCTTTATTGACATCTTGAATGGTAAAACCATTTTTTTCCCATTCCTGATATTTTTCGTAAATAAACTGACTAGTAGTTTCAACATTTTTTGCAGTAATGCCTGCACCAGAGGCCAAGAGAGATTCTTCTAAGTACGCATTATCTCCTGGAACCAGTAAAATAGGTCGTTCCACTGCCAAGTATTCAAAGTATTTGGTTGGTATTATTCCTTGAGATTTGTTAGCATGTACAGACTTTATAAATAAAAGTAAAATCGAAGCTTCATGTAGAATTTTAGGAATTTCAGAAGTATCCACCGGATCTTTAAATGAAATGAAAGCAGAAATTTTATCAAAATGCACATTTGATTTAATGGAGTTTTTACACCATTCCGGGGTATAAAAGCAAACGGAAAAAGTATCTGGTGAAATCTTCCTTTGTAACTGCAACTTATCAACAGACTGGAAAAATATATCTATATCAGAGCAATAGTTGATAAAAATTCCAGTATATATTAATTTAAATACATTTTGCTTAATACCAGGAGTTGGAAAGAAAGACTCCGGGTCGAAGCCATTGTAGATTAGAAATGTAGATGGATTTAATTTCTGGAGTAGATCTTTATTAAACGGTGAAACCGTTGTTATTATATTTGCTTGTATTAGATTTTTATTGCGAAGATTGATCAGATATTTAAAAGTTATCCTATTTAAAAAGCGAGTTACCTTAATTTTTTTTCCTCCTTTTTTATGAATAGGCATCTGTTCATGTATATCTCTGATATCTGCTATCCATGGTTTATCCCATTTTTTTGCAAGTATTCTGGAAGCTTGAATTACCGGAAGTGAAAAGGCGGCGGAACATAAGATTATTTGATAATCAGAGGGATTGAGATATTTGTGCGCTGCATGTACATACTGCTTTGTTTGTTTAAAAAATAAAGGAATCTTCATACAAGTAAAATATAAATTTTCCAAAAAACCTTCTGGCGATTTTATTTTACTTAGCGAACAACGAATTACTTTTTCATTGCCAACAAGAGATCTGTATCGGATATCTCCATCATCTGGCCCGGTCAAAATATCAAATTCCCAACCAGCGGATCTCAGATTTTTAACTAAATAGCCCATTCGTGGGGCAAAATTAGGAACATACAGATCAGCAATTAAAAGTATTCTCGGCATGGTAATCGGACGAGTAAAATTTTGTAAATATTGATTAATATTAGGCTAGTTTCCAAAAACTTTTGTTCGACAAGTCTTCAAAGACTTTCATTTTTTGAAAACAAAAGTTAGATTTCATTTTTTTCGATAAAGATAGAATTTTTCCAAGGTTTTGTCTCTGGTCTCTGGTCTCAGGAAAGAAATGCTTAATCTAGAAACTGGAAAGTAATCGAAAACTTTTTCTTCTACCAGATCAGGATGCGAAATAGCTTCTCGCGAAACCAGCAAATCATCTGTAAGAAGAGAATCAAGTGCTGTTTCCCCAACAACAGGTGTTATTTTATTGGCATAGAATGAAAAAGCATGTGCAGGCTCTTTATAGGCATAAATATTATACCTGGGATATATATTCTCGTGAGCCCATTTTCCAGCCATGCTAGACCCCTGGTATATGAGAATATCCGGATAAAAACGAAGAGATAAAAAAACATTGATCATCAAGGAAATAATCATCAGATTGTACAACCAATTTTCTTGCCGGAAGCAGTATATAAAATATAAAATACCGATGAGGAAAGCACCATATATCCAAAGGGTCTTATCCCCCCAGCTAGGAAAAAACCATAAAGTGTAAATCCCAAAAAGGATTAAAACCAGGGATATTAATCCAAGACTGCTAAAATGTAAAAATTTTCCAAACCAAATGGTTACATTTTGGATATACTGCATAACCATTACGGCGGCAAATGGAAATGATATAAAAATATAATGGGGTAATTTGTAGTTGGAAAAAGAAAACATTGTAAATAAAAAGGTGAATCCGAAAAATGAAATCCATTCCCTGCTTTTTTTGGCATTTGCAATTTGATGATACCAGGCCGGAAATAGAAGTAAAACCCACGGAAAGAAATCCCATAAAATGGTTTGGAAAAAATAAAATTGACTCTGTTCATTGCTCCAATAAATGTCACCGGTAAATCTCCCCAAACTTTGAGTCCAGAAAAAAAATTTCAAACCAGAAGGCCCTTGTAAACCATAAACTTCCTTTTCAGGATGCATATCAAACTGATGATATAGTCCCCAACACATAGGAGATAGTACACTGACAATAACAAGTAGAAAAACCATCCATTTCCACGTAAAAACAACATTCCAGTTTTTTGTGACCAACCATTGAAGTAATAAAGGAACCATGATGGCTATGCATCCTAGGGGACCTTTGGTTAACATAGCAAACCCG
>JAUMBJ010000082.1:26897-59511 GCA_032115755.1 Saprospiraceae bacterium | reverse complement strand
ACATAGGAGATAGTACAATGACAATAACCAGTAGAAAAACCATCCATTTCCACGTAAAAACAACATTCCAGTTTTTTGTGACCAACCATTGAAGTAATAAAGGAACCATGATGGCTATGCATCCTAGGGGACCTTTGGTTAACATAGCAAACCCGGTAAACAATGAACCTAATATCAGCCATTTCCAGTCGCTCTTCTGAGCAAACAGATCTAAAAACCATATGCCGCACATAATAAACCCAAAGAGAATACCATCTGTACGAACATCATTGGTTAGTAGAAAAAATCCTTGACACGTAGCCAAAATGTAGCAGGCAATTTCAGCTTGATCGGCATTATAGTATTTCTTTACCCATTGAAAATAAGCAACATATCCCAAAAGGATACAAAGGAATGGAAATATTTTAAATGCCCATGATGAAACCCCAAAAATTCCAATTCCCAAGCTACCCAGCCAAAACAACATGGGTGGCTTGTCAAGATAGTCTCTGCCAGCTTCATAAATCTCCAGAAATTGACCGGTTTTCCACATTTCCATCGAAATACTCGCATACTGAGCAGAATCGATATCCATGACATCTATTTGCAGATAATGGTACCAGATAACCCCTAAAAACAAAAACAAAAAAATCCTGAAACCATTGGTCATCCGGCAATATTAATATAATGGCTGATATGTGATTTTATTATTGTGGAGCACCATTCTGTACCCAACATTCGATGAGTTTTATATCTGAATCGCTTAGCTTTTGTCCACCTTGTGGCATAGCTTTAGCTCCGGAGGAATGTTTTATGGAGGCTATTACTTTTCCATTGCTACTTTCTGCCTTTGCATCAGCATAATTACTTAGATCTATCCCATCAGATGGATTACTGCCCCCATGGCAGCCCGAAAAAGCACATTGCTGATTCAAAATAGGTGCAATGTCTGCCGTGTAAGTAGGCGTAACGCCCGTGCAATCAACCGGATCTTCTTTTTTACACGAAAAAAAAAGTACTGTGGTGAAAATACAAATTTGAATAAGTGTTAAACGGTTCATTTTAATCTTTTATCAATTATCAATAACAAGAGATACCTGATGCTGCTTTTTAAACAATTGAAAATGAAATAAGAATCAAAACAATAAGGATGTTAACATATTGACTCAGAGATAACATATGGCTTTATAAATCATAAGTTTAGGACATATAATCAAATATAGATAAAAGAAATATTCTTACAAAGAAACCATCTTTTCAAATTTGATAACAAACGTAGCCAAACCTTCAAATTCAGCTTTTTAATTAAACCTAAGACTTGCTTTAGACATGTCAAATTTATACAAAAGTACTTTTTTTTCTTATTGTAGATGGAATAAAGCCTCTGAATATATGCATAATGAAACTATGGCTTTATTTTTGCACCCAATTTAGCACAACAATATCTTATGGATTTTAAAAATCTGATCTCACACTGTAAAGAATATGGATATATTTTTCCTTCAAGCGAAATTTATGACGGATTGAGTGCCGTGTATGATTATGGTCCATATGGTGTAGAACTTAAAAATAATATAAAATCATATTGGTGGAAAAGTATGGTGCAAATGCATGAAAACATTGTTGGTATTGATGCTGCTATATTTATGCATCCAAAGACATGGAAAGCTTCAGGTCACGTGGATGCCTTCAATGACCCGCTGGTTGACAATAAAGATTCAAAAAAAAGGTACAGAGCCGATCAGCTAATTGAGGGATATATTGAGAAAATTGAGGCTAAAAACGACAAGGACGTAGATAAAGCCAAAATCAGATTTGGAGACAGCTTTAACGAACATCAGTTTAGGACTACCAATGATAGAATTATAGAGCGACAAAAACAAATTGAGGCCATCCATAATAGATTGGCCCAGGCTATGTCAATAGGAGATATGGATGAGCTGGGCAACATGATTCGCGAATTTGATATAGTTTGTCCTGAAAGCGGATCTAAAAACTGGACCGAAGTTCGCCAGTTTAATTTGATGTTTAATACACAACTTGGTAATATAGCTGGCGAAGAAAGTAAATTGTATTTAAGACCAGAAACTGCTCAGGGTATATTTGTCAATTTTTTAAATGTTCAAAAATCTACCCGTCAGAAAATTCCTTTTGGAATAGCACAAATCGGCAAGGCCTTTAGGAATGAAATAGTAGCGCGCCAGTTTATATTTAGAATGAGGGAGTTTGAACAGATGGAAATGCAGTTTTTTGTTCGTCCGGGAACAGAAATGGAATGGTATCATTACTGGAAGGAAACCAGACTAAAGTGGCACAAAGCTTTAGGAACTGATGCCGCAAAGCTTAGATATCATGATCATGTCAATCTTGCACATTATGCTAATGCTGCCGTGGACATCGAGTTTGAATTTCCATTTGGCTTTAGGGAACTTGAAGGCATACATTCCAGAACAGATTTTGACCTAAGAGAGCATCAGAATCTTTCCGGTAAAAAACTGCAGTACTTCGACCCAGAACTTAATGAAAATTATACACCTTATGTGGTTGAAACATCAATAGGATGTGACAGGATGTTTCTTGCTATGGTATCGAGCACCCTCATGGAGGAAAATGTACCTGATGCTGAAGGTCAGGATTCAATACGTACGGTAATGAAACTTCCTCCGGCGATTGCTCCGGTTAAAGCGGCAATATTGCCATTGTTGAAAAACAAAGAGGAACTGACACGTGCAGCTGAAGATGTCTACCATCGGCTAAAGATTCATTGTAATTGTCAGTATGATGAGAAAGACGCTATTGGAAGGCGATATCGTCGTCAGGATGCTATTGGTACGCCATACTGTATTACAATAGATTTTGACACCCTTGAAAACAATACCGTTACGATAAGAGATAGGGACACTCTACTGCAAGAGCGTGTACCTATAGAAAAGGTAGTAGAAATAGTGAAAAAACATACTGCGCTTGAAAATTTACTCGCTTAGTTTTGGATTATTGCGGTGTCTTTCGAAATCACGGCCAGCTTTTTTTTCGATATTTTTTTTTAGTGCATCTTGCAGGTTTATTCCAGTTTGATTGGCAAGGCATGTTACTACCCAAATAACATCTGCCAATTCATCTGCGAGTGCTTCCTTTTGCAATTCGGGGCTAACGGGCGTTTTAAAAGATTGTTCTCCGTACATACGAGCCATTAATCGAGATACTTCACCCACTTCTTCAGTAAGAATGGCCATATTTGTGAGTTCGCTAAAGTAGCGTACGCCTATACTGCGTATCCAAAGGTCCACATCGTCCTGATATTGTTGTATTGTCATTATTCAATTTTTGAAACAAGTCAAAATTAAACATAAATCACGTTGTGGTATTAAACAATTATGGACTATTCATTTTCGTGAGAATTATTTCCTCACTTTTATACTATGCAGGAATACCGTACTTTTGTAAAGTGTAAATCATAAAAATATTGTGATAAAAATAAACGCCCACGGTCATCTGCTTCCGCATCAAAAGGATATCCCGGCATTTATGCGTGAAAAAGAAATATTTTGGCTGACGGAAGACGAATCCTATATGTGCCAGAAGGGGTGGAGCAGACCGGTGACACATCCTAGTTTTTTTATTGATGAAAAAATACTATGGATGGAGGCACAACACATTGATCATGAAGTCCTAATAACATTATCCCAACTATACGCCAACGGATATAACAGACAAACCACTGATGATATCATCAGATTTCAGAATGATTTTCATGCAAGGATTCAATCGATGTATCCGGATAAATTTACCTGTGGCTTTGTCGTTCAGCCGGCTTTTATAGATGATGCGCTTAAAGAAATCGACAGGTGTGTAACGCTAGGTCTGCGAGTATTATGCCTTCCAACGCATTATTTTTCGGTGGAAGAAAAATGGGAATCAGTGGCATCAGAAGCGGTTATGCCTATATTTGAACTTGCGAATCAGCTTGGCCTTGCCATTGAATTTCATCCCTATGATGCAGAAAAGATGATTGCGCTTCAGGATCAATACTGGCGCTTCCACCTCATATGGATGTGTGCTCAGACTGCCGACACCCATCATGTATTTGCGACATTAGATATTCCGAATCGTTTTACCAAAACCCGTTTTTGTTTTGCTCACGGGAATCAGTTTGGACAAATGGCCTATGGACGAAGGTTACAGGCTTATAAAGGGAGGCCAGATCTCTTTCCAAAAGCTGTTAGTCCGGAGGATAATATTATTGCCCCCAATGTCTTTTATGACACGCTTGTGCATGACATTTGGTCGCTTGAATTATTGCTAAAAAGACAAGGTGCTGATCAGATTTTAGCGGGACTTGATGATCCTTATCCTCTCGGCGAAATGGATGGAGTTGAGGGCTCATACCCTGGCAAAGTGCTTGATGATGCTGAAAAAGCGGGGATTATTTCAGTCAAGCAGAAAAAGGCAATATGGAAGGAAAATGTAGAGAGCTGGTTAGGCTTTAAAATACCGATAAACGAATAATATGTATAGGAGTACCTGGATGATGGAAGCGCTTAAGCTGGACGAACAAGATGAACTATCTGCTTTTAGGTCGCGGTTTCACATTCCTCCTTCTTCTCAGGGGGGATCTTCCATATATTTTTGCGGCAATTCCCTGGGTTTGATGCCTAGGTCTGTCAGAGAAAATGTGGAAGAAGTTTTACAAGATTGGCAAAATCTTGGTGTAGAGGGTCACGTTCATGCCAGGCATCCTTGGATGCCATATCATGAATTCCTTACAGACCAGATGGCATCGGTTGTGGGGGCTTTACCCGAAGAAGTCGTGGTGATGAATAGTCTAACGGTAAATATACACCTGATGATGGTATCTTTTTACCGCCCAACAAAACATAGGTATAAGATACTGATGGAATATTCCCCTTTTCCTTCTGACCGTTATGCTTTAGAAAGTCAAGTTAAGTTCCATGGATATGATCCCATGCAGGCTATAATAGAACTTTTTCCAGACCCTGAAACCAAAACCATTACCAATGACCAAATTGATGATATTTTGTCCAGGGAAGGAGAAAATATAGCCCTTATTATGATTGGGGGTGTCAATTATTATACGGGACAGGCTTATGATATTGCTCATATCACAAAAATAGGTCATCGATATGGATGTTTAGTTGGTTTTGATCTTGCACACGGAGCCGGGAATCTGCAATTGAAACTTCATGAAGATGGTCCTGATTTTGCAGCATGGTGTGGTTATAAATATCTAAATTCTGGTCCAGGAGCGTTATCGGGATGTTTTGTGCATCAAAGACATGCCCAAAATTTTGAACTTCCCCGATTTGCGGGATGGTGGGGTCACGACAAAAAAACAAGGTTTTTAATGGGTAATACCTTTCTACCGATTCCCGGCGCGGAGGGCTGGCAACTCAGCAATCCGCCTATATTGCCTATGGCCTCTATGAGGGCATCATTACAGATATTTCACGAAGCCGGCATGTCAGCCCTGCGATTAAAATCTGAAAGTATGACTCATTTTGCGCTACAACTTCTGGAAGATGCCGGACTAACGGGAATCAGATGTATTACGCCTTCCGATCCGAGTGCCAGGGGATGTCAGCTGTCATTACAGATGATCAAGCCTGATAAGCGGGTATTTGAAATGCTTACAGCCAGAGGCGTCATTGCAGACTGGAGAGAACCTGACGTCATTAGGATTGCTCCGGTTCCCTTATATAATAGCTATTCTGAAATAGCAACCTTTGTTACTATGCTTAAAGATATACTGGATCAAAACTAATCATTAAAGACCTTGTTTATACAATACATAAAACTAATAAAAATGATAAAACCATACGCCGCTAATCTTATCAATGCGCTGACCCTTATGGTTATGAGTGCATGGGGATATTTTGATTCTTTAAATCCGTCTATGACGGCATTAATTCCCTTTATATTTGGCGTAGTTCTGTTGGCGCTTAATAATGGGGTTCGGTTTGAAAGTAAGGCTCAGGCTCATGTTGCCGTAATACTCACATTGCTTGTATTTTTGGCGCTTGCTATGCCACTTAAAGGAGCTATAGGCAGAAATGATCAAATGGCAGTCATTAGGGTAGGAGTCATGATGGTTACTTCTTTATTTGCATTGGTAACATTTATCAATAGCTTTATAAGCGCCAGAAAAGCCAGGAAATCAGCTTCATAAAAAGGATATTTGTATACCGCTTGCGGGATGTACCTGAATAACTTCGGGTGTGATTCCATATTTGTTTTCGTAGCTGTCAATCAATGTTTGCAGTTGGTCTTCTGATGGTATTTCTGTAAACAGATTAATGGTGCACCCGCCAAAGCCTCCTCCCATCATACGGCCACCACACCAAGTGGGGATTTCTTCTGCGAGGTCAACTAAAGTATCCAATTCTGGGCAAGAAACTTCATAATCGTCACGCAAGCTGATATGTGACTCTACCAGCAATTTGCCTGCAAGTCCGGAATTTTTATTTTTCAAGGCCTCTACCATACTCAAAACCCTAAGATTTTCAGTAATGACGTGTCTTACTCTACGATAATGTACCGAACTCAAGAGGTACTTATATTTTTCCAGCAACTCCAGGGTAAGATCTCTGTAGCTTGTAATATTTTCATCTTGCTTATGGATCAATGATAGTGCTTCCCGGCATTCTGATCTTCGCGTATTATATTCTGTAAACATCAGATTATGACTAACTCCAGAATGCAGGAGTATAAAATGAAACCGTCGAGAAGGCATTTTAATAGGAGTATGGGTAAGATTTTTGCAATCCATCAGCATGGCATGGCCTTCTTTTGCTGTAATGATGGTATATTGGTCCATCATTCCTCCAAGTACTCCAGCGCCGTGTTCTGCCCTGACAGCCCACAATACCATTTCACGCTGTGACAGATTCCAACCGCCAAAAGCATTAAGAAGCCCAATGCATCCGCAGGTAAAAGCGGAAGATGATGAAATGCCAGCACCAATGGGAAGATTTCCGCCCAGGACGATGTTCATTCCTTGAATATCGTGGTTGTCTGCCGTTTCGATGACCTGGATCAAATACCTCGTCCAATGGGATGGCTGATGTTGCAAACTGCCAGAGGTTAATGGAATGGTACTTATCTCGTCTTCATTGAGGCTATAAATTCGAATGATATTTTCATTATTTCTTGAAGCTGCAAACCATATACCTCGATTTATGGCAAAAGGAAGTACATAACCATCATTGTAATCGGTATGTTCTCCGATAATATTGGCTCTTCCTGGCGTAAATACAATAATTTCAGGATCACCAAAATTCGTTTTAAAACAACTATGGACATCGATTTCGGTAAACATAAAGCAGGTATTTTAGATAATTAGCTTTTGTTATAGTTTTTTTCTTCCTGATGTCGCCACCAGTAACTGTATAAAAAAAGCAATCCTGCCAAGATAAATGGGAAACAAACAAGTGCTATTATAGACAGGCTCATAGCTATATCTCCATTGTGCTGATAATTTTTGTAAAATATCAGCGGGGCAAAACCAATGCCTATTAGCATAAGCATCAAACCTCCGATTTTTTCATGTCTCCAGGCATATATTAATATAGCCAATAATAGGAAGGAAGGAACCATGTGAAGTAAAAAGCCCAGTATTTGCTGCATAAAGGATAATTTTGGGTCAAAGGCATCAAGTGCAAAAATACTTACGAATCCTATTGCAGCAATCGTTAATAATCTTGGTAACCAAAATATTATGTCACTTTTGTACTTCATTTCTGTATGTTAAGTTTGATATAGCTATATGACTTATAATTAAGGACTAATGGAATCTGTGATATATTAAATGATCTTTTTTGTTAGTGTGATAATGATTATTTTCCACCAGTTGATGTTAAGATTTAAATTTTCTGCATGATAAAATCTGTCATTTTAGTATACAGATGCAAACGGGCCGGTCCACCGTAAATTCCATGATTCCTATTTGGATAATAATAGGTGTCAAACTGCTTGTTGGCGTTTATCAAAGCATTGGCCATTTCCACGGCATGCTGAAAGTGTACATTGTCATCCGCCATTCCATGGATAAGCAGATAATTACCTTTTAGTCTGTCGGCAAAGTAAAATGGAGAGTTTTCTCTGTATCCAGCCTCATTTTCTTTCAGTGTGCGCATATACCTTTCTGTGTAAATGGTATCATACCATTTCCAGCTGATCACCGGAGCCACCGCAATAGCTGCCTTGAATACATCATTTCCCTTCAGGATACATAATGAAGACATAAATCCACCATAACTCCAGCCATAAATTCCTATTCTGGAAGCATCAATATAAGAGAGTGTACCCAGGTATTTGGCAGCTTCGATCTGGTCTATAGTTTCGTAATGCCCAAGTTGGAGATAAGTCATTTTTTTAAAAGTTTCTCCGCGACCTCCCGTTCCTCTGCCATCTACACAAACGACAATGTATCCCTTCTGAGCCAAAAGCTGATGCCACCAGTAATTGGCTCCTCCCCAGGAATCAGTGACTGACTGGCTGCCAGGACCACTGTATTGTGTCATAAAAACCGGATATTTTTTTCCCGGATCAAAGCCCGGTGGTTTAAGCATCCATCCATTTAATGGCACTTCTTCTGAGGTGGTAAACTGGAAAAATTCTACAGGTTGTACCCGGTAATCCTCTTGAATTTTACGAAGGGATGAATTTTCCTCAATAAAGCGAACCAGCGCATTTTGTCCGTTATATACGGCATATACAGGTGGGGTATTTACAGTACTTGCCGTGAGTACATAGTATTCAAAGGTAGCACTAAACTGTGCACTGGAAGTTCCAGCAATAGTTACGAGTTTTTGGAGAGATTTTCCTTCTAGGTCAGTAACATAAACCTCTTTTTGCATAGGTGATGTCATAGCAGCCTGAAAATATACTTTACCTAATCGTTCATCTACACCATAAAATGCAGTTACATCATAATCTCCAGGAGTAAGTCTGACCTTCATCTGTCCGCTCATATCATGAAGAAACAATTGATTATAGCCTTCTTTTTCGGAGCTTAGGACAAAGTGCTTTTTATCAGAAAGAAATGTCAGGTCATCATTAATGTCAATATAATATTTGTTTTTTTCCTCTAATAGTACATTTACTTTTTTTGTACTAGCATCATAAATCAACCATTCGAGGTGATTTTGGTATCTATTAAGTCTTTGAATACATAGCTTTGATTCGTCTGCTGTCCATTTGATTCGGGGAATATACATATCTTTTAGATTCCCAAGTTCTACTGCTGTTTTTTTCTTTTTTTCAACATCATATACAAATACACTTACTAATGCATTTTTTTCCCCAACCTTTGGGTATTTAAATGTTTCTCTTTCAGGATACATGCCATCTTTGTACCATTCCATGGAGAATTCAGGTACATCCGTCTCATCAAATCTTATAAAAGCAATCTTTTTACTGTCTGCAGACCATTGGAAGGCTTTGGTAAAGCTAAACTCTTCTTCATATACCCAATCACACATACCATTGATGATACTATTTTTCATCCCATCTTTGGTTATTTGTATACGCTTACCAGTAGCCAAGTTTGTTACATAAAGGTTATTTTGGAAAACAAATGCTATGTGGCTACCATCGGGTGAAATTTCAGGGTTCGAAATTTTACCTTCCGAAAATATCGGAGTAAGTGTTTCTTTTTGTACGTGATAGAGATGTACCGTATTTTTGGTAGAATGTCTGTATACACCTTCAGATTCGGACAGTATAAGCACCATATTTTCGTCGTGGCTGAAAGCATAGTCGGCAATTCGTCCGCTGAAACCATTTTTGTCTTTCCAGGATTGTGCATCGAAAATATCACTCGTGTGAGCACCATCGACGATAGTATATTTTTTGATGACCTGCTTATCCAGCCGTGTATAATGCTGGCCGTCGTTCAGAAATCTAAAGCCCGGCAATGATTTGGCACTAAATGTTCCCTTACTCCATATATCTTCAAGGGTAATTTCCTTTTGACCAATACCTTCGGTATTGAAGGAGAATAAAATACAGAAGAGCAATATAACTCTGATCATGACAAATTATTTTTTGGATTGGGCAATGATTGTTTCGACTTCCTTCATAGATTTATTTATTTCGGGATCTTTGCTGTTAAGATTTGCGGCTGATTGAAAATCCTTTAGGGCAACATTATAATTTTTCTTTTTTTGGTGTACCAGGCCACGAAGGTAAAAACCCATATGATTTTGTGGCTGAATGCCTGTGAGTATATTGGCATTTTCAAAGGCCTGGTCTAAAGAATCCATTTCATAATATAAGATGGATGCATTTTGAAATGCAGGAGCGTAGTCATTATGCTCTAAAATAAGCTCCCTATAAGTTTGCAATGCATCCTTTTCCCGTCCATTGTGTTGAAGATAAAACGCTTTTGCATGTTTCGCTTCTGGCGAGCCTGGATCACTAATGATAGCATTTTCATAATATTTTAATGCTTGAGGATCTTTTTTAGCTTCATATAGTTCGCCCAGATAAATCCAGGCGTCTGTAAGTCCGGAATTAAACTCTACAGCAGATTGAAAACTATTTATAGCCCTTATCGTGTCTTTCAGTGCTCTAAAATTTACACCCAGCATAAAGAAACATTCTGAATTCTGTGCATCATATCTAACCGCTTCATTGACTGTAAGAATAGATTTATCATATTCTTCCATGATATAATGGATTTCAGCTGTCTTCAATAGGGATGGTACTCGGTCTGGATACATGGCAATGACTCGGTACATTGTTTTCAGGGCTTCTTCAGGATTATAGTAATCCAGCCAGCAATCAGCCAGAAAATGATAGTAATCAGCATTTAAAGAATCCAGTGATATGGCCTTTTTCACATCTGTAATGGCATTTTCGTAGGATTGCTTACTATGGAAAAACCGACCTCGCTCCAGATAAAGTGCGGCATCATCGGGATTTTTATCAATCTCCGAATTTAATTTTTTCAATTCTGGGTATATACTACCTGTTTCGTCCTGTTCTTTTTGTTTGCATGAAAGTAAAAGGACCAATAAGCCTGCTGTTAAACAAGTTAGAAAAAAATTATTTTTATGCATCATCATATATAAAAATATAGAATCGTTTTAGGTGAGCCAACTTTTTAAAGTTTAAAATATATGCCAAAGATACATTCTTTGATGTCTGTTGTGTTGCGGGATAAAGTCTTTTTAACCATCTATCCGAAAAGTCTATTCCTCTTCATGAGAAGCCGGGGGATAAAGTGTTTTCATATTCTGAAAAAGGGAATCCACACGGTACATTTCATCTACAGTTTCATCCATAAAAAAATGTATTTGAGGGATTCGTCTGATGTGGCTTTTAATCCTATGGGCAAGCGCTTGCTTGAGCACATGTGTATGGTTTATGATTTTTTCCAGCAATGCATTTTTATCAACAACATTGTACAGGCTCAGATATATTTTAGCCTGCGAAAGATCCGGGGTTATCTTTACATCGGTAACGGTTATTAGGGCGTTTCCAAAAATGAAACTACCCTCTTGCTGAAATACAACGCTTAAGTTGCGTTTAATAAGTTCTGCTGACTGCAATTGTCTTTTGCTATCCATATCCTGATTAAGGGTACAAAGATAGGTTAAAAACAGGAACGAAAGTGTCTTTTTCTGATGGGATGGGGGATTGCCTCGGTATCTAACAAACGAATATTCGATGCTTTTTGTATACAATAGAGTTAAAAAACTCCAATAAACTTTTGTCTTAAAACATTTGCACTTGAAATAATCATCCTGTTTTGCGTGACTTGTTTTATGCTCATTTCATTTGTTTATTTTTAATTCATCACACTCCGTGTGATTTCTTTTTAAAACCACATGGAATTGACAACTATATTTGTATCTATGGTGTTGTCGAACTCGCGTTTCGCATGAGAAATAATCATCCTGATTTGTGTGACTGTCTCATGCTCATTTCATTTTATATCTTTGTAAAAAAATTTTGTATTGACCGATCACGTTGTACATATTTTTGATACGCCTATTGAATATGTCAAGGGTATAGGTCCTGCCAGAGGTGAATCGCTGCGTAAGGACCTTCAAATTCATACGCTTGGTGACCTGCTGCATACCTATCCTTTCAGGTATATTGATAGGACCAAATTTCACCTCATCAAAGATGCACAAAGTGAAAATGAACTTATCCAGCTCAAAGGGACAATTATTTCTATAGAAAAAATTAAAGGTAAGAATAACAGACACAGACTTACAGCAACGCTAAAAGATGCTTCCGGATTTTTAGAACTGGTCTGGTTTCAGGGGGTAAACTGGGTGGAGAAAATGCTGGAAGAAGACCAGGAGTATATCGTTTTTGGTAGAATTTCATCATATGGAGGTAAAAAAACTATGGCACATCCTGAACTAGAAATTTTGGGAGAGTCCTCTCTGTCATTGCAAAAAACTTTCGATCCGGTGTACAGCAGTACTGAAAAACTAGATGCTAAAGGATTTGACAGTAAAGCCAGGAGAAAGATTATCAAACAAGTGCTTGATTCTTTAAACCATACCATAGTTTCCGAAACTATCCCTACCTATATACTTAGCAAGCTTAAAATGGCGGGCAGACTGGAAGCACTTAAATGGATACATTTTCCGGGAAATGAGCAGGAAAAAGAACTTGCGGTAAACAGGATAAAGTTTGAAGAATTCTTTTATCTGCAATTGAGACTGCTACAAGGTAAAATACATCGACAACATAAATACAAATCTACGCCATTTGAAAAAGTAGGGGAATACTTCCATCAGATGTATAAAATGTTGCCCTATGATCTTACAGGCGCGCAGAAAAAAGTCATTAAGGAAATACGCGCAGATCTGGCCAGACCGCAACAAATGAACAGGTTGCTTCAGGGTGATG
This sequence comes from Saprospiraceae bacterium, assembly GCA_032115755.1. Lineage (GTDB taxonomy): Bacteria > Bacteroidota > Bacteroidia > Chitinophagales > Saprospiraceae > OLB9. Next base: position 46,644 of record JAUMBJ010000082.1, on the reverse strand, counting down.
TGGGAAGCGGAAAGACAATAGTTGCTCTGCTGGTCATGCTGATAGCGCTGGATAATGGAGTTCAGTGTTGCATGATGGCTCCAACCGAAATCCTGGCACAGCAACATTATCAATCTATTTCGGTCCAGCTTGAACCCTTGGGTATTCGCACCGCTTTTCTGTCAGGGAGTGTAAAAGGAAAAAAAAGGCAAGAAATCCTGGAGGGATTAAAATCAGGTGATATTCCCATAGTCATTGGTACACATGCACTGATTGAAGACACGGTGGAGTTCCAACGACTTGGACTTGCGATTGTAGATGAGCAGCATCGCTTTGGTGTAGCTCAGCGTGCAAGCCTATGGAAAAAAAACAAGGAATTTGCTCCCCACGTTTTGGTTATGACTGCTACACCAATACCACGAACATTGGCCATGACCATATATGGTGATCTTGATGTATCTGTAATCGATGAGCTTCCTCCAGGCAGGAAAGAAATAAAAACGATACATCAATATGAGACGGCAAGGCCAAAACTGATTCAGTTTATGCATGAGGAAATTGCCAAGGGCCGACAGATTTATGTAGTATATCCTTTGATTGAAGAATCTGAAAAGCTCGATTTGCAAAATTTACAACTGGGCTATGAAGGATTGTTGCAGTATTTTCCACCGCCACATTTCCAGATAAGTGTTGTCCACGGTAAGATGAAAGCAGCTGATAAAGATTTTGAAATGCAGCGGTTTGTTCAGGGAGTAACCCAAATCATGGTAGCTACTACGGTCATTGAGGTAGGGGTCAACGTACCCAACGCTTCTGTAATGGTTATAGAAAATACAGAGCGCTTTGGACTGTCACAGTTGCACCAGCTTCGCGGACGTGTAGGTCGGGGAGCGGAGCAATCGTATTGTATATTGATGAGTGATTTTAAGGTCAGCAAGGAAGGTAAGGAGCGGATTGCTACAATGGTACGCACCAACAATGGATTTGAAATTGCAGAAGCAGATTTGCGATTGCGCGGACCAGGAGATATTCAAGGCACACAACAAAGTGGGCTGGTAGACTTTAAACTCATCAATATTGCCACAGATACGGCTATCATGGATACGGCCCGTTATTTTGCGACCAGTATTATGGAAGAAGATGCTGCTATACAAAAGCAAGAGCATCAATGTATTATCCGACAACTTACGGCATTGCGCCAAAAACATAAGGATTGGGGCAGAATATCATAACCGATCGTAAAATAATTTAACTACCACTATTGATGGAACGTTTTTTAGCTGAATACCACATTATAAAAGCATCAACTTATTTTTTCTTTGGAGCGTATTTTTGATATGCTGCCCTAAAAAAATTATTTGTTGTAATGCAAAAAGTTAAAAGATCAGATATAATAAAAAAGAAGTTTATGGATCCATAAACTTCTTTTTACAAGAACAACTTTAAACAAAGTGTGTGATAGTATTATTAAATACCCTTAAGGTAAAGTGTTATTTTTATTTATTGGAAGTACCTGCTGGCCTTTCAAAATCAGCTGATCTAATTACCTGATAATTCTCATATCCTTTTCGGATGCCTTTGGCCTCCCAGTCAAAACTAAAATTTCCTTTACCTTTCATGAGTTCCCTAACGACAAAGCCATTTGTTCTTTTTTCTACGATGGCGAGTCCATAGGTTTCATCAGAATGGGGTGTTACATTAATGGTTACGGTTTGTGGATTGACTACCAGATTGAAATGCTCTGAATACGGAATAAAAGCTTCTCCGTTTTGCAGCTTTCCAATTCCGCGCTCATAGGCACCGGCTTCAGGACCTTCCAGGGAAGCATACCATATTTTTTTGCTTGCGTCATAGGGATGGTCCATGCGGAAGTTTTTGATATCGGCAAAAACGACGCCTTGACCTGATGGGCTTACATACATTCCGGCTTGTTCGGCGCCTGAACCATCTCTTGCCGTGACATATCCATTACTGGGAAAACCATTTAAATAAGTAAGTAATGCAATAGCATTCCCACTTGCTCCAATAGTCGATGCCACGCCTTCAATTCTTACATCACCATCCACATGCAATCGATCCTGGGGAAAACTATTGTTGATGCCTACATTGCCATTCATGTACGAAAGTCTCGACCCAGAAGGATTAAATTGCCAGTAGCTATCGCCCTGGGGCCCTTGCGGCCCTTGAGGGCCTTGCGGTCCGGCAGGACCCTGGGGACCAGCAGGTCCTTCAGGACCAATGGGTCCGGCTGGGCCTTGTGGCCCAGCGGGGCCGGTAAGGCCGATTGGACCTACAATTCCTTGCGGACCAGCAGGACCTACGGGCCCAGCCAGTCCGGTGGGCCCTTGTGGACCGGCAGGACCAGCAGGCCCGGCAGGACCTGCAGCTCCCTGAGGCCCGGTATCACCTTTTGGGCCTTGAGGCCCCACAGGACCTGCAACGCCTTGTATTCCTTGCGGACCGGCAGGTCCAGCAGGACCCTTAGGGCCTTCTATTTTACCCACATTTTGCCATTTAGTACCAACCCAAACCCATAATTCACCCTCAATAAGCCATGCATCTCCGGATTTTCCAGTATTTGGAAGCTTGCTTATATTGTCCAGTGTACCTAAAATGGTAACACTGGTACCATCTGCTCCGGGAGGGCCTTGCGGTCCAGCTGGACCGGGAGTGGCACTATTGAGTGCATATAATGCAAATGGAACACTCAGTAATTCATTAATCACCGAAATATCATAAGTGCCATTCTTATTAATATCCTTATCTATTCTAATAAAATATGGACCTTGCTGCCAGTTGAAATCATTGATACTTCCTTTTATCGCGGTACCTTCTCCTATCACAAAAGTAACCAGACCATTTTGATTAGAAATAACGTTGTGTTGCTCTACAAATTCGGGATTTCCTGCATTTACGGCGGAAAACAGACTAATCCGGATATTTAGATCACCATTTTTGATCAATTGCTCATCTGCATCACGAATAACTGCCTGATAACTAAACTTTTTAGGTACCTGTGCCCAAAGGTTTTGTGTTAAAAAAATCAATAGGGACAAGAACAATAGATTTCTCATGTTACTAATATTTTATAATTTTAAAATTCTTGTTTAGGTGTGGTTTTTTATCTGAATTAATATGCATGAAATAAACGCCTTCAGCCATATATTCCAGAGAAACAAGTGTTTTGGAATCGATAAGTTTCTGTTTTTTAATTTCTTGCCCGGATGCGTTAAATATGGCAAAGTCAAACGTGTCACCAGGATTAAAGTCACTAATTTCAACATGTATAAAATCGACAGTAGGATTGGGGAAAAATCGGATATTTAGTCCAGTCAAATCGGTTTGGTCTTCTGTATTGACCAGGTACCATTCATATGGCTGTTGGTTGCCCTGCAGTAAATTTGCTGAACCGCTTTGTGCATTTTCATAAAATATTTGTCCGATAGAATAACTGGCTGAGGCCGTATTGCTAAACATTTCTCCACCCGCAGCTACAAAATTACGTTGAGCCTTTAAATTGATAACAGAGAAAATTATAACTATTATCAGGCTAAAATTCAAGTATGTTATTTTACGATTTATCATAAAACATTCAATTAATTTGTGGTAGTAAATTCAAACTGGGCACCATAAACCGTACCTTTTGAGTTGGTCGCATAGGCGCGGACATAATATTTAGTTGCCGGAAATAAGCCAGTCAGCACACTTACAAAAGATCCTTTTCCCGACCCATCTTCCGTTTTAGATCCGGAACCCAGGATTGGTTGAGGATTAAGGCCCCAAACCACTCCCCTTGCAGTCACTTGCAAACCTCCGTCGCTGGTAACATTTCCACCACTTATGGCCCCAGTTTTTGTAATTCCAATGACTGAAGACGTGCTGACCTCAGGTAAGCTTCCACCAGCTTCGCCAGGTGTCAAAAAAGAAATCTGCTGGCCATAGGCCACACCGATAATATTTTCAGCATAAGCTCTTAGATAATAAGTTTTATTGGGCTGGAGATTCGTTAGGACGCTTGTAAACTCTCCAGTTCCTGTTCCATTTTGCGTTTTAAAACCTGTGGAGACATTAGGAGTGGTATTCAAACTCCAAACTACTCCTCGGGAAGTAATCTGGCTTCCTCCATCGCTGACAATATTACCTCCGCTAGTTGCCATAGTGCTTGTCAGACCGGAAATTTGTTTGGTTACAACCTCCGGTAATGTTATAGCGGAGTTGGTTTTAAAAGTCAGTTCATTGCCATAGCCTGTTCCGGTTTGGTTTGTAGCAAATGCCCTAATAAAGTAGGTAGTATTTGGTGTTAAATTGGTCAAATTAAATGAAAACGGATTGGAATTATCGGTGATTTCAGATTTTGTCTGAAGAGCAATAGAGGGATTGTTTTTAGTATCCCAAACAAAGCCCTTTTTTAAAATGGTATTATTTCCAGAAGTCACCTCTCCTGTCACCCGGGCACCATTTACTGTTATTTCTTCTACTTTAACGGTAGTTACCATAGGAATCGGATCCTGTTGGGTTTGCTTGGTCGTGAAACTTATTTGTCTACCATATGCAGTTCCAATTTCATTTGTTGCATATGCTCTGACAAAATATTGAGTAGAAGGCTCTAATCCCGAAATAGTCGTTATAAATTCTCCTTTACCATTTCCGGTTTCCGTGAAAGGAGCGTTTTTTATATTTGGCTGTTGTTGTTTTGACCAAACAAATCCCCTGGCACTAACCTCTGCTCCCCCATCTGATTTTACCGTTCCCTTTAGTGAAGCCATGGCACCGGTAACTTCAAAAATAGAGTCTGTGGTCACAGATGGGACAAAAAAATTACCGCCACCAGTATTAATATTCAAATCTCCACAAGCAGTAAAAACACAAAGAAGTAAAGATGTTAATATGAAAATTAACTTATCAAACATAGTAATTAATTAAGGTGGTGGTTAAAAAACTACTCTAATCCCTGCACCTAAATAAAGCGGGGGGTCTGGTGTCTTTTTAACATCAATCTTCTCAATACTTATGGAAGCATCGGGCTCAATTCCTGGATCATCAGTAACAATTAGATTCAATCCGTCTATATTAAGATGGGCTTGACCAATCAGAGAAAAATTTCGATATATGGGAATATCTAGACCAGCCTTTAATCTTAATCCCAAATTGTAAATATTACTAAATCTTATTTGATTGAACCCAACAAAATCATTCAATAGATTGTATGAAGCCACATTTAATCCTCCACCATAACGCACTTTTACAAAATCTGCAACCGATGATTCCTTAAAGATTCCAGTTGAAAATGTAAAATAATTCTGACCTATCCCGTTTCCTTTATAGGCATCTGGGGATCTGTTTTCAAATATGTCCGCGGTAAAATTCCAGGGTTGATTTATTTTTTGAAAAGATAGATAGTATCGTGTATTGTAATTTATGGGGAAATCAATTTGACCTCCAAGATATTCACCACCTAATACTTCCACACCCCAGACTACTTGTTCTTTGTCGATGGAATTTAAATAACGGATACGACGGATGTCCTTATTGATATCCGAATATTGTCTGATGGATGATGGAATGGAATCCACTTGATAAATTTTGGTATAAGTGACCGGGTAACCAGTTAATGTAATCTCAATCTCCCGGGTTAAATTATTTTTTATTTTTTTAGAAATTTCGAAAACCGGATCAGCGATATAATCACATTTATAGGTTTTAAGAAATTGTGCCGTTGCATTTTTCTTCATATCGTCCATAGGCAATTTCAGGGAGCCTGTATATTGGGTTTGTACACGATTTTTACCCACCTCAAGATCGGCCACTAATGGACGGGTAAGAAAACTTCCGTGCTGGGCATGTACTTCGTATTCACGTGATTCGGTCCTTACAGTATCTAATTTAGATGATCTGCAGGAAAAACTTAAAAATCCAAGTAAAACGTAAAATCCGATTAATTTCGATTGATGCATAAATAAATTTTTATATGATTTTTATAATGCTTTATCCAAGAGCCATGACACATAATCAAGAAAGTGTCAAACGGATTGGATAATATGAGATGGTCAAAAGTAGCTAATGCAAATTCAATCGATGATTTTCAACAAATGATTTCGGTTAGAAATTGGTTTAAACCAATCCAAACAGAAAATTTATAATTTAAAAAACTTGTTGGGAGCAATAAAGTAGTATCTAAAAAATGGTTACAACATCTAGTTTATGTTGACAAAAGCATTGTACAGCTCTTTAAGTGTTATATTTTGTAAGTAGGAAGAAAGATTTTTTGCAAAAAAAAGCAGAAAGTATGTTTTCTGCTTTTCCTAGGATTATTTTCCTGATCTGTTGTGTTTTCGTTCCCGCAATTTTTCCATCACCTTGAGTTTAAATTCCCGTTCAGCCTGAAATAATCTGACAACTTTGGCAGCAGGTATAATTGATTTAAATTTCTGAACATATTTTTTATGAAGCGCAAGGTCTTTCTCCTTGAGCTCTATAATATTGGATAGATTATTTTCAGCATCCTTATCAGACAATTTTACTTCCATATTTTCTTCAAATATGTCTATTTTGATTTCAGCTCGCTCTTGATCAAAAGCGCGGTAAATGGGCCAAAATTTTTCTGCTTCTGCTTCTGTAAGTTCGAGTTTGTCGGAAAGAAACGCAATTTTCTGACTGTTCAGTTTTTCTTTAATAGCTTCTCTGCCCTGACCTCTTCCGCGCTGCGCATTAATTTCAGTAAAAGGAAAACAACATAAAGCCACCATAGTCCATAGGTAAATCCAAATTTTAGTGTGTGTCATTGTATTTGATTTTATGTATTACTAAAAATTATTCAACCAGTAGTTCTTCATCCAATAATTCAGCCTCGAGATGTTCAAGATTGTCTACATCGAGGCTTATTTCGTCATACAACACCAGATGATCTTCCATCACATCTGCATATACCAAGTCAGCTACCTCCCAGCTTAAAAGATCTTCCTCCAGATATATCAATGCCATTTCATTATCAATTTGAAGTGTTTCATTTTCAGCAGTAGTATCAAAAAGGAACAATGTTGCCAGTAAGCAACAAATTACAGCCGCCGCACTAATCAAGGTCTTATTTGTAGGCAGCATTTTAACTCTGGTAATATGGTTATTTTTTTGTCGTACATTGGCATCTCCATTGTCGATAGGTTTACTTGACTGTAGACTCCAGGCTTCCATTAGCCGGGTTTCCAGGGATTCCATGTATCCTTGAGGAGGGTTAACTTTCCAACTATCCAGCAATTCTGGTCTGAGTGCTGTATCCATTTCACGCCATTCTTCAATAATTTCTTTTCTTTTTTCAGACATCTTATATTAGACTTTTGATGAAATAAAAGTTTCAATTTTTTTAACGGCATGGTGATATGAAGCTTTAAGTGCTCCAGCACTGGTTTCTGTAATTAAAGCCATTTCCTCATACCCCATTTCTTCATAATATCGCATTAGAAAAACCATGCGTTGTTTTTCCGGCAGACTTTTGATTGCTTCCGAAAGTACTTTGATCAGACTATCTGCATCCATAACTACATCATGTTGTTTATTTACAATGGTTGGAAGATGGTCCAGTGTGTCATGAGTTTTTTTTGATTTTAAAAAATTCAGCGTTTCATTGGTCGCGATGCGAAACATCCAGGTCTTCAGGCTTGATTTTGCTTCGAAAAGGTTGATGTTCTTAAATACCTTGATAAATGTATTTTGCAAGATATCATCTGTATCATCATGATTTTGTGTCATTCGATATATTAATGCATACAAGTTTTCCCTGTAGGATTGTACCAGTATTTTAAAACCGTTTTCGCTGGTTTTTTGATTTTTAAGTAAGATGAGCAGTTCCTGATCTCCCATGTGATGCAAATAAACCGGAAAATTGATAACTGATGTACTTCAGTTGGTCAATAATTGTATTTTTGACAATAGAAAACCTTAAAGGTTTAATTTGATATTTATAAAATTTGTAAACCAAAGATTATGATCAGGTGGATTTGCCGGTTGATATTACGGATTTGGGGATTCAAATGGACGGGAACTTATCCCGGCTTTATTGCAAAAAAATTATATATAGTTTATCCGCATACCTCCAATTGGGATTTTCCGCTGGGAATACTTCTAAAAGGAGCTATTCCTATGGATGTACAGTATGTGGGTAAAAATTCTCTATTTTACTGGCCATATGGATGGTTATTCAGAGCACTTGGGGGTATTCCTGTAGATCGGTCACGACGAACTCATTTCGTAGATTCTATGGTAGATTTGTATAATAAGTATGACCGTCTTTCTCTTGCCATAGCGCCGGAAGGAACACGAAAGAAAGTCGATAAATTTAAGACTGGATTTTACTATATTGCATTAAAAGCGGGCATCCCTCTCATCATGGTGAAATTTGATTTTGGTAAAAAAGAGGTACACTTTAGTGATCCATTCTGGCCATCGGGAGATTTCGATGCGGATATAAAACTTATCATCGATCATTTCAGGGGAACAGTAGGGAAAAATCCTGAACAAGCTTGTACATTTGAAGCATATGGATAATCATATTAAACTTAGGATTCCTTTTTTCCTGAGTTAATCGGTATGATTAGTTGAAATTAGCATTAGAAGAAAGGTATTGTACTGGGGTTTGTCACGATTTTTGAAAAATCAAAAATCCCGCCAAACCCCTTTTGGCTAACATCAAATAATGATTATAAATAAGTACAAAAAAGTGATTCAATCCTTATGTATCTAACAGAAGCTAAATATGATATTCAGTATTTTACTTTATGCATTTTTTTTCAAAGGATTTGAATATCAGACCTATGAATATGGAAATTCAGGAGGTAATATCTCAAGCGATAGTATATCCGTTATTATATTCTTATCAGAAACCTGTCCTATATGTCAGCAGGCAACACCCGCTATCCATGACTTATTTAAAAAATACAGTCATTTGGGAGTTCAGTTTACTGGAGTTTTCCCCAACAAAGGAATTTCAAATCCTTCGACGATTCAAAAATTTAAAAAGAAATACAAACTGGCTATAGAAATGGTTTATGACCCTGATGGGTATTGGAAAAATGAATTAAAAGCTACCATAACGCCAGAGATTTTTATCATTCATAAAAATACACACCAAATATATTATCGCGGACGTATAGATAATCGTTATGTTGCGCTAGGAAAAAGGAGAAGTGTAGTTACTGAGTTTTATGCTCATGATGCGCTTCAATATTTAATTGAGGGAAAGATACCGGCTTTGGCATATACGGAAGCTGTAGGATGTTTTATTGCTGACGATTAAATTTTAAAATATGAGAATCAGAATTATTTTCATTATTCTAACTTTATCTCTAATACAAAACCTTAAGGCCCAAGAAGTTACCTATGCCCAGCATATTGCTCCTATTATTTACAAGCACTGTACTTCATGCCATCGGCAGGGCGAAATTGGGCCATTTCCGTTGGCAAGCTATGATGATGTTGTAAATTATGCCTCCATGATTAGATATGTGACACAAATCAAATATATGCCCCCCTGGAAACCGGATCCTAAATACCAACATTATCAGGGAGAGAATTATCTGACAGAGGATCAGATTGCAACTATTGGCAAATGGGTAGATGCCGGAATGCCGAGGGGAGATATTTCCATAGAACCTCCTCTACCAGAATTTCCAAATGGTTCTCAGGTTGGCGTACCGGATTTGGTATTATCTTTTAAACAAAGTCATACCATTAAGGCAAACAATACGGATGAGTATCGATATTTTATACTACCTACAGGATTACAGGAAGCCAGAGATCTTGTAGCACTCGAAATTCGTCCAGGCAATAAATCGTTGGTGCATCACACTCTTGCTTGGGCAGACAGCACCGGTACTGCAAAAGCTTATGATGATGCCACACCTGAATACGGATATTCCGGAAATGGTCAAACTAATATTAACATGCTCAATAATCAGCTTCCCGGTTATTTGCCTGGTGCCAAAGTTACTGTATTGCGCCATGGTATGGCGCAGCGCATTCCTGCCAGATCAGATATTTTGCTTCAAATGCATTATGCGCCTTCTCTTACGGAGGAAGAAGATTCCACTACAGTCAATTTATTTTTTGCGTCTCAGAAAGCAAAAAGGTATATCAAAAGCAATGTAATGATTCCATTTTTTGGAACTCTAACCAATGGGCCTTTTGTCATCCCTGCCAATACTAAGAAAGAATTTCATGGAACCTGGACGCTACCGGAAGATGCCAGTATACTTTCTGTTTCTCCTCATATGCATCTGCTTGGAACACACTGGAAAGTATATGCAGTTAAGCCCAATGGGGAAAATGTGCCTTTGATTCAGATCAATGACTGGGATTTTAACTGGCAGGGTGGCTATAGCTTTAAAAAATTGATATATCTTCCCAAAGGGAGTGTCATACATGCCTACGCTGGCTATGACAATACAGCGAATAATCCGAGCAATCCCAATAATCCCCCTATACGCATTACTTGGGGCGAAGGTACTTCTGATGAAATGTACTATTTACCTATACATTACCTTTCTTACCAGCCCGGAGATGAAAATTTGTCACTGGAAGATATTAGTACTAAAGTTGATCAAACTGCTGTTCTTCTTGGCACCAAATTATATCCGCTGATGCCTAATCCAGCGATGGATAAGATGATAGCAGGCTTTACAGTTGGTGAACTTACCAAACTATATCTGAAGGCCTATGACCTACAAGGCAATGAAATTAAGACTTGGATTGACGGCCAATGGTACCATCCCGGTTATCATTTATATACTGCTGATCTGTCTTCAATGACCCCAGGAGCCTATATTATTCAAATGATGGCCAATCAAAACATTTATACCCAAAAACTTGTTGTGGTACCTTAATTACGGAATAAATATGAGTAAACAGATTTTTGCAATATCCGGATTCGTTTTTTCTGCATACCTGTTAATTTCCAGTTCAGGTGGTGTACCTCAGGCGGTAACTAAAGCACCTGGTGAAAGTGGATTAAATTGTAGTGCTTGTCATACGGGCAGTTCAACATTTAATCCACAAACAGAATTTGAGCTTAAGGATGCCTCTGAGACAATTACAGATCGCTATGTGCCGGGTCAGGTGTATAGGCTACAACTTAGAGTAAAGGGTATAAACAGTCCAAAAACCTTTGGTTTTCAGATGGTGAGTCTTGCCGATAATGGCAATACGGATATGGGTAAATGGTCATTATTTGGAGAAAAAGTTAAGCAGATCAATTTATTGAATAGGAAGTATCTGGTTCAAAGCTCCCCCAAGGCTGATGGAAGATTTGAAGTCAGCTGGACAGCTCCAACGACAGACATAGGACCGATATCATTTTATTATTCAGGGTTGGCTTCAAATCTAAATGGAAATAACAGCGGTGACGCTACTATTTCCGGAAAAACAACCATTAGTCCGATGTCTACTTCATCAGAAAATCCTGCTTTTTCAGAAATCAAACTTTATCCTAACCCCGTTCAGGAAAGACTTTATGTAAAGGGTATATCTCAAGCTGTATTGACAATGTACAACATGCGCATGGAAAAAGTGGGCCATTTTGCAGTAGATGATGAAAGTGTTATTGATATTAGCACCTATCCTGCTGGCATATATTTTATTCAAGTAGACAGATCTGGAATTCCTTCAGAGACCCGGATAGTCAGTAAAATTTAAGTAGGATTTTAAAAAATCAGTGAGTTCATTCAAAATATTGAGGAGGATTATGTAGTGTTTTTAATATCTCCTGTATTATTTGATTAGCTTAATAAATACACTTAAAATGAGGTTAGATTTTCATTGCTTCAATATCAAATCTAGAACAGTTAATTCCATAAGTTTCAGATCATGGTAAAAATCACCTGATTTCTGCAGACAAATGGAAAATTTCTTTTAGATCAAGCCATTGATGTTTTCCAGTTGAATCCATACTTTGCTGACATGGATCTGTTTCCTTCCACCATTTTTGGGTACAAGGATCACCGGCTATGAAACGAAGATCTGCTTCCAGGTCATTTCCGTAATATTCAAAATAGGCAAATAAAATATCGCCAGGAGCGAGAAAAATGGAATAGTTTCCAATATTACTCTTTCGTAATCTATCCAATACGCAGGGCCAGGGATTATTATGAAGCTCCAAATAATAATCAAGTTTTTCAGGCTTAACCCTGATGATTTGTCCAAATCTTTTGGGTATTGTATTCATCACAATGATTTTAATTTCTGCGAATTCGGATTCCCAATGTTCCGGGTATTCTTTCTTCTGCAAATAATACAAGATACCCGCCTCCGCCAGCGCCACTTACTTTATAACCCAATACATTTCCTGGTAATTGTTGAATAGCTTGTTTAATTTCATCATTTACCATCAGCGGAAACATAGCTGTTTGTGCCTGGAATGATGCTGTCATAGCTTTTCCAAATGTTATGGCATCTTTTTGTAACAGGGCATCCCAAAGATGCTGGGATGCTTTTGACAACTCTTGGGCATTATCTTTATTTATTTTGGTGTGCTCGAGAACTTTTAAACTACCTGACCTTGGTTGTAGAGGCAACAACAAAAGTCTAGCTTCAAGCCAGTCCAGTGTTTGATCGTCCATGATTTGGTCTATTTCTTCCGGCCAGTATTGACCTTCGCGGTACCAAAGTCTTGCAGCGCCCGGCAATACGATACCCAAGGCATCCTGAGAGCCTGAAATGTAATCATTGCCGGGTAGGTTTTCCCATGCAAAAAGTAATTTGGCAGAAGCCATAAGGTCACCTTCTGGTAGTGTTGTTTGCCATAATTCGATAGCCTTGCGTCGCGTGCTGGTGGCCATTCCGCTTCTGTCATTAAATTCGTAGTCAGGATGTATTGAAATCGTGATGACAGGTCCTGGATATAATTTGGAGACAAATGGTTGATCCAGCCACCCACCTGCAAGATCTATTCGGTATGGAATCAGGCAGTCTTTACGTAAAGCAGTTGTACTTCTAGAAGGTAATCCTGATTTGGGTTGTCGTCTACTGACAATATACATTATACCGTGATCCTTACAAAAGGATTGTTTTAAAAGTGCATCTCCATCTTCATTTACAAACAAAATGTCCGGCCTTAAGAGCAATATTTCTCTTTCAAAATCAAGCAATCCACTACCTTGATTGATCCAGGCATCCTTAACTACCTTTAGTGCTTTTATCATGTATAATCTCTCCATTTCTGGATATACAGTTTTTCTGCCCTTTAGTCCTTCGATGGTGCGATCCGATCCAATGCCCACATATAAATCTCCGTGGCTTGCAGCCTCTTCCAGAAATGCCACATGGCCTGAATGTAACATGTCAAAACTTCCAGAAACAAAAACTTTTTTATTTTTCATAAGACATATTATGGTGATACATAAATATCAAGATGGCATAAAATGCGATGAAAATGTAACAAAAGAATGGGATTAAAAAACCATCTGACATTTTTTGTTCACCAAAAAAGCCCATTATTGGTGGCGTAATTGCGCCTCCCAGAATAGCCATGATCAGATAAGAGGAGGTCTTACTTTTAGAATGGTTAGAATTTTCCAGTGAAAATGAAAATATTGTTGGAAACATAATTGATTTAAAAAAATAAAGTGCCACAATACATACAACAGATATTGACCCCTCTAAAAATGGAAGTAAGCCAGAAATTAGAACGCTCATTATAGCAAAGTATAAAAATATGCGGTAAGCATTATATCGGGACATCAGCATACTTCCTAAAATTCGTCCCATCATAAATAGTCCCATAGCACCGAAGGAAAGTAGCCAAACAGCATCTCTATTGGTTATTGAAGCATCAGATTCTGTAACATAATGTATAAAAAAACTATTTACTCCGGTTTGCGCCCCCACATAAAGAAAGAGTGCCATCCAACCAAACCAGAAAGGAATTAGGTTTCCTGACTTTTGGGATTCAATGAAGGATTCTGAATCTGACTGAGTTGTGCCATAAAATGGAGTTCTGTAAATGACGAAGGAAAAGGAAATAACAATTATGGCAAGGATAAGATACGCAGGACCTATCTGTCCGCTGCTACCGTCGGCTCTAAATACTAGAAGACCTCCTGCAAGTGGCCCAATAATCCAGCCCAAACCATTAAATGCCTGTGCCAGGTTAAGTCTGCTTGCAGCAGTATCTGCTGAACCCAGCGTGGTAATATATGGGTTTGCCGCCGTTTCCAGAAAAGTAAGTCCTGCACCAATAACGGCCAAGGCCAGCAGATAAAATGTAAATGATCCAATAAATTCTGCAGGAATAAATGCTAAAGCGCCTACTCCAAAAATCCAAAGGCCTAATAATATTCCTTTTTTAAATCCAAATTTTTGGATATACCAACCCGCCGGTAGTGCTATAGTAAAATAACTACCATATACCACAAACTGTATCCAACCTGATTGGGACTTGGTTATACTTAGAATTTCTTGAAAATGCTTATTAAGAATATCCAGAATGCTGTGCGCAAATCCCCAAAGAAAAAACAGCGATATTAATAATGAAAGCTGTAGATAGTTTCGGTTTTTAAGGAACATAAGCAAGTATTACAGGCAAAAATAAATAATTGCTTGTCACATCTTGCAAAATTGACGCTAAATAATATCAGCCTTATAATACCTTAAAAACTACCTCAGGAAAAAAGGACTATGGTATGTAAACAGCACCAAAATGTAGTTGTCCATGAGATGCTCCCAGCCAATCATCTGCGCCGTGCCTTTTGTACCATAAATTTATGCCGGCACCCCAATTTTCTGTAAACATGTACTGCATGTTTAAACCAGTAATACCTGAAACAACAGCATTCCCCCCGGCATTTACCAATCCGAGCCCCACAGGTATAGATAATTCAAAACCTTTAGACTGTACAATAGAAAAAGCATTAACAATATCAAACGAAAAATAGAATTTATTTTCCTTCAATTCCTGACCTTGCTGTAAAACATCAGTATTCAAAACATTTATTGTGGCACCTGCTTGTGCAGACATCCAACGATGATAATGATATCTGGCATAGCCACTGAATGGGAAATAAGACATATTTAAATTGTCGATATTCCAGCCGGAAGCTAATAGTGTATTATCGATTACATTAAGGCCTAATCCTGTAGAAAAATAAGGCGCAAAAGGTGTTTTTTCCACAGTATTATCTATATCGGTATTTTGTGCCATAATATGACCAAAAAAAAGAAATAAAATAAAGACGAATAAATTTTTCATTTTTTTTAAATTTTGAGGTTGATGATAAAGCTAATATATAAAAAATTTTGTGGAATATATCATAATAGTCAATTTAACAAATTTATATTCAGATCAAGCATGACAAGGATTGAAGCGAGAATCAAAATAATTGAAATATAAACCACCTGAATATGATTCATAAAATTGAATAGCGAAGTGTGAACATTTAGAAATTTATGGATTAATTTTTATTAAAGTAGTATTAATTTGTCCTTTATCCCAAGTAAAATTACTCAGATAAATACCTGGTGACCAGTTTTCTGTTGGTATAATTTCTTCTGTACTGAAATTAGACTTTGCAAATTTTATTCTACCCTGAATATCAGTTATGGTAAGTTTTCCCCGAAGTAATGATGAATTTTGGAAGAGAATTTGATGTGAAAATGGATTTGGAAAAAAAGAAATAAAATTGTTGTTTTCATATTTATGTTCATTTACGGAAGAGGACTCTGTTACAAGAAATTGACCCATCATGCCATCATCTTCGTGTGTAAGTAGGTGACAATGAAACATGTATGGAACATTTGCTGAAACGTAATCTTTAAATGTAGTAATTAGCCGAATTGTTTCTCCTGGTCTTATTAGGACAACATCTTTCCTGCCTCGTTCATTTTCAGGAGGCAGTATGCCGTTTCTGGAAAGTAAATAAAACTGGACATCATGTATATGAAAAGGGTGTGAAATGGCAGATTGGTTTCGTACTTCCCAGATTTCAGTTTGATTAAGAGGTATAGTAAAGTCAATCCTTTCCATATCGAAAGATCGACCGTTGATTAAAAATTTTCCATTGAGCTGGTTAAGTCCCATATTTTCCGGTGTAAATAAAAAATTACGTGTTGTCTGTGCCAAATTTATGGAAATAGGAGTGTCATCAGAAAGTTTTTGTGGTAAGTTAAAAAGTGCATTGGGCAATGCTTCCCGGACTTCAATTTTCAGCAATTGAAAATTGGTCCCATTTAGTGTATTTGGTTTGTAGCCGTGAAGTTCCATCATTGGTGACATTCCCGGATTTGAAGCGCCATAAATGCCGTTTGGCAATTCTGAGGCATAACTCATCAGATAAATTGTTTCTCCCGATTTACCTGAAAGGTCAACAAGTATTTCTGCACGCTCACCTGTCGATAGCAGTAGCCTCTGCATGGCAACGGGTTTATTCAATAATCCGCCGTCTGATCCAATCTGATAAAAAGTCTGGTTGTTACTAAATCCGAGCATAAATGCTCTTTGAGAGGCACCATTCAGTATCCTTAATCTAATAAGCTGGGCAGGCAATTGAGTGAAAGGGTTTATTGTACCATTTACCATCGGTACGTGATCATTATTGGAATGAACAATGATTTGTTTTTGGTCATCAAAGTCTTTAGTCTGAATAATCAGAGGAATATCGTCAGTTCCATAGGTTCGTGGAAGATTTAATAATTTTTCTTCATCATCCCGCACAATAATTAATCCCGAAATACCTTTTGAAACATGTTCGTTTGTTTTATGATGCAAATGAGGATGGTACCAATAAGTTGAGGCCTTATCTTTTATCTGAAAAGTAGGCTTCCAAATATTTCCTGGCGAAATTGGGGTATGTGGTCCACCATCATTTTCCGGTGAAACATGCAAACCATGCCAATGAAGCGTTGTAGGTTCTTCCAGGAGATTTTCAACATGCATGGAAACTTGTCTGCCATTTTGGAGTATAATGGTAGGACCAAGTAGATTACCATTAGCACCCATAGTTTCTGTAGCAATGCCTTCAAAAAACTGATGTTTTCCTTTACTAAGCTTCAAGGAAATAGTATCACCTGAAAGGGTATCGGGAATATATAGCAGATGCTGACTAAATGCCAAAGGCAGGCCAGAATACATAAATAAAAATAAAACTACATATTTGGACATGATGGAATAATTTAAAGTTTGGAGCTATTTGGTAACAAAGATTTTGACCACCTAAATGGCATACGAAAAATAGTTTTTTAGGTTTGGGTAAATTTAATCATTCTTATTGATGCATTTAAGCGTGTTGGTGGACTATAAAATTATTATTTTTAATTTTAAATTAAAATAAAATGCTTTTACAATCTATAAAAATAACTCCAATTAAGTCACTTCTCTTTTCAATAGTTGGTTTTTTTTATACATTATCAATTGTAGGTCAGCCTACACAAAAGCCAGTTATTCATGGAAGGCATTGGATGGCTATTACCGGTAAGCCACTCGCAGCCACTGCGGGCGCTATGATCTTTCATCAGGGTGGAAATGCTATTGATGCATCTTGTGCCATGCTTGCTGCCACTTGTACGATGTGGGACGTACTCAGTTGGGGTGGAGAAACACAAGCATTGATTTATCATCCCGGTTTAAAAAAAGTAATTGGTATTAATGCTTTGGGAATTGCACCACAAGGGGCAATGCCAGCTTATTTTAGAGCGAGGGGAATGAAGGTTCCGCCGGCATTTGGGCCTTTAGCTGCAGTAACCCCAGGAACACCGGGAGGGTTAATGTTTTTGTTGGCAGAATATGGTACAATGACGCTTGAACAAGTATTGGCGCCTGCCATACAATTGGCGGAAGGATATCCCATGGAAGGCAGTACAGCAGCTATCATTGAAAAAAACAAAGTTATGCTGCAAAGCTGGCCCTATTCAAAAAAAGTATTTCTTACAAAAGAAGGTCAGCAAAGGGAAACCCCAGAAGCTGGTGAAATATTTCGCCAGCCAGAGCTAAAGGCCACATTACTAAAACTTGTTGAAGCAGAAAAAATGGCTATAGCATCGGGTAAATCTAGAAAAGATGCCATTATGGAAGCATATAATAGATTTTATAGGGGAGATATTGCAGAAGAATTTACCAGAGGCTGCCAGGAACAAGGAGGCTTAATTACCATGCAAGATTTGGAAAGATGGAAGGTAGCAATAGAAGAGCCCCTTTCAGTAAACTATAAAGGCATTGATGTCTATAAACTATCGCAATGGACTCAGGGGCCGGTACTATTACAGGCATTAAATATGCTTGAAAATTTCGATTTAAAGTCCATGGGATATAATTCTTCAACATATATACATACGCTTTATCAGGTAATGAATCTTGCTTTTGCAGATAGGGATTTTTATTATGGTGATCCCTATTTTGAGCCAGAAGAACCCATGCTAGGATTATTGTCGAAGGATTATGCCAAGGAGCGGATAAAATTAATATCTATTCAAAAAAATGATACGTTGGTAAAACCGGGAAATCCTTATTCCTTTGAAGGAAAATTAAATCCATACCAAAAATGGATGGACTCCTTCGTCAATAATCCGGTATCTGATGATACATTAACGCTGCATCTGGATCACAGAACAGGATTTTTTAGAGGGACTACTACAGTGCAAGCGGCAGATACTTCTGGTTGGATTGTTAGTATGACACCGAGCGGAGGGTGGATTCCCGCATGTATAGCTGGGAATACCGGCATAGGAATGAGTCAGCGAATGCAGAGTTTTGTGATGGATTCCATGCATAATCCTTTCAATGTACTTGCACCAGGGAAGAGACCTAGGGTAACATTAACGCCCACACTTGCGCTAAAAGACGGCAAACCTTTTTTATCGTTTGCCGTTCAAGGGGGTGATAGCCAGGATCAGAATCTACTTCAATTTTTTCTAAATATTGTCGAGTTTGGTATGAATGTCCAGGAGGCAGCAGAAGCACCAAACTTTAACAGCTATCAGATGAAGAGCTCTTTTGGTGATCATAAGTCGGAACCAGGAAGACTTTTATTACACGAACAAGTACCTGAATGGACGAGAAAGGAGCTTAAAAAAATGGGATACATTCAAGAATATGAATCACGTACGTCAGGACCAATAAATGCTATACTTTTTGATCATAGGCATGGAACCATGTGGGGAGGAAGTAGCAATTATGGGGAAGACTATGGTATAGGATGGTAGCAAGTTCTTGAAGTTTTTTTTCTTTTATAAACTCTTTATTTACTTCGTTGTTTCCATAGTTGTCGGTATTTTTTCATTCCGATTACTGCAAAACAGTTATTATGATAGTAAATATATGTATTGTACTGGGTACAGTTATAGCCATGGAGTTTGTAGCTTGGTTGGCACACAAGTATTTAATGCATGGTTTTTTATGGATCTGGCATGAGGACCACCACAAACCTCATTTTGAAAAAGAAGGATTTTTTGAGAAAAATGATCTCTTTTTTCTGGTTTTTGCTATTCCAAGTGCCCTGAGTTATATTTTTGGCTCTATATATGTTGAATTGAGCTGGTTGTTTTACATTGGTATTGGAATTTCCATTTATGGATTGATATACTTTTTAATCCATGACGTCTATATTCATCAAAGATTTAGCTGGTTTAGACAGCTTGACTCACCATATAGTAGAGCTATTCTAAGGGCTCATGGTGCTCATCATTCAAAAACGTTTAAAGAAGATGGAGTTTCGTTTGGCTTACTTTTCGTTCATCCTAAATATTTTAAGAGAAAAGAAAGTAAGAAAGAGCATTGAAAATAATTTAATTATACCAA
>JAUMBJ010000082.1:0-26887 GCA_032115755.1 Saprospiraceae bacterium | reverse complement strand
TATAAGTCTGTCTAAGTAGTTTTTACCATTCATTTTTCCTGGCAAACATGGAAATACCCATTACCCCGTAGTAAATGCCGAGGATAAATTCCCAGAAAGCATAATATATACTAAAAGTATTTTGAGAAAATAATTTCAATGGCTTGTGCATCATCTTAAATTGTAGGCTGTATTTTATTATAATAATGATTAGAAGTAAGGCGGTATTTTTTTCCAATAGGAAGTTACAAAAAACCAAAGGCCAAAAAGTTATTGTGGGAAGCGCATAAATCAATAGCAAAAATTGATGGGAGAACTGATAATACACGGACGTTGAAATATGTCTCGATTTTTGCTTCCAGAATTCTTTAAAGGTTGATTTTGCACTTGACCATATAAATGAATCTTGATTGAGACAAAAAGATATTTTATTATTAGTTAGGGCATTGATAAACAGATCATCATCACCAGAAACCAGATGCTTACCTTTTATCCTATTTACGGTATCCATAAAAACAGCTTTTTTGAAAAGCATATTCCTACCAATGCCCATATAAGGCTGATTTCGGTATGCAAATGAAAAATAATTCATTGCAGTCATAATAGTTTCTGCCTTTGCCAGTTTTGAAACAAAAGACGGACCGGAGATAAGAGGTCCGTAACCAAGGACTACATCAGCATTTTCAAATTGCTGGCAGGCTACCATTGTTTTTATCCATGATTTTCCCTGGGGCTGTCCATCGGCATCCGTTACTAATATCAGCTTATCATTGGCTTTTTGGACACCCAGTTTTATAGCTGCCTTTTTTCCATGATATGCTTCGAGGTGAATTAGCTTTACTGAGATTTCTTGGAACTTTTGCGTTAAAGCTTTTACTACCGCAACTGAATTGTCACTGCTGTGATCGTTGACCAATAAAAATTTCTTATTAGGATAATCTTGTTCAAAAAGCAAAGGAAGATGACTAGATAGATTCTCTGCTTCATTTTTAAAACAAATGATTACGGTTACAGGCGGACAACTTAAATCAACCAAGGGCTTGGAATTGTTTTGTAAAACATACCTGGTAAAATGGGCATAAAAATACCAGGAGTATATTAGTTGAAGCAAAACTATAAAAATCAAAAGAACAGATAAGAAGCCCAAGAGATTGTTGTTAGAAAGTCAAAAATAAAAAAACCGCGGAAATTAATTTTCCGCGGTCGTCTATTATCAATATCGGTTCTTAGTCATGAAAAAATTATTCTATTCTATAAAGCTTTAGAACTTCATTGAAGTCTTTGCCTTTAATTTTGCAATATAGTACGCCTTTGGCGCCTCCAAGCTGACTATCTGATATAGTAATCTGATTGGATCCGGATTGAAGATTTACTGTGCCTCTATGAAGCGTTTTTCCTGTTGCATCGAATATGCTCACCTGCGCAGTACCATCTGTAGGAACAACAACTTCAATATTTGTAGTATTAATAAATGGATTAGGATGATTCTGGTTGATTATAGCTGGTGGTTCATTGCTATTTTTACGCATTTCAATAACCCAACCTTTTTCTTCAAAGGATTCTGTGACTATCATATTATCAAGTCCAGCTACTTCAGCAGTAGCAATAAAATCTTTAAGTTTGCCATCCTTTTTCACTCTGAAATGTAATACAAACAAAGGTTGTTCAGTTCCTATTTCCAGTACTTCTGTTTGCTCTGTGGCGAATCGAAGCAAGTGATTTTCCCCTGAATTCAAAAGAGCTGACTGGTTTTCTTCAATATTCAGCTGATGACCATCTATACTTGCCAATTCAAGACCATAATGCAATATTAATTCGCCCTGTAAACCAAAGAGGGTTGTTTTCCTGTCGCTAAATACGGGAACTTCTATAATTTGATCCTTTTTTACAGAAATATCCTCTATCTTCAATTTTAGGCCTAACGTTCTTTGCGATACTTTGTCCTGTTTCATAAGTGATGAAATGGAACCATTTACATCACCTAGCTTTACTGCAATTAAGTTAAGATTTTCCTCGCTCTCTAGGATTTCTTTTAGCATAATTTTATGTTGATAAGGCCATGGATGATTTGGATCATCAAATTGCACTGAAGAAGGTATAAATGACCAGGATTTATGATGAGGAAATGCCTGATCAACACCTAAAAGCAACTTTCTTAATCTTAGAATATCAAGACTATTGATGTTTTGAGAACAATCTATATCTGCTGCAATTAATTTGTATGGGCTGTCTAAAGAATCAATTCCCAGGAGGTGTCTTTGAATGAGAACAAGGTCCAGCGTGGAAACACCCATCATATGCAGGGTATCTCTTTCGGCTTCAATTTCATAGTCCCTCATGGTTTCCAGTTTTTCAAAAACAAACTTTCCTTCCTGGTCAGTTTTTTGTATAAACATTTCCGGCGCGCCAGAAATCATTACTTTAGTATCTGGAAGTCTGATCTCATTTTCAGTTTGTATATGGCCTGCAATATTTATATTTCTAAATCCTGCACAAATATTGGAATTATCCTGAATGTCAATAAAAGTTGTTGTTTGAGATTGATTTCCAGCTGCATCTGTAGCAAAAATAGTAACATTACGACGACCTCTTTGGGTACAATTAAATGTCCTAGTTTGTTGAGTGGTATTGGACGAAAATGAAAATATAAGATTTTCTGCCGGAGTGCAGTTGTCAAAACTCCCATTATTAAAATCAGAAGCCTTAATGGTTGTCATACCGGTATCAGCAATACCATCTCCATTGATATCCATGGGTGTCAAATTGGCTGATAGGCCATTTTTGACAATGATAGTTGGGGCTTTACACTCTCTGACAGTAAAGAGGAAACTACAGGTTGAGATATTACCGCAATGATCATGTGCTTCCCAGACCATTCTATGCGTTCCAGAGGCTACGGTCAAATCTACTTCGTTACCGGATCCAGTTACATCAATACCTTCATTATTTTCAAGATCAATTTTATACGACCAGTCAATTCGTACAGGTAGGCAGTCATCTGTTCCGGTAGCTTGGAACTGCACACGACCCAAACAATCTGCAAATGGTGCACAAATTAAAGTATCTCTGCAGGAGCGGGGTGAAATGACAGGTGGCACATCATTGGTAATATAAATATATTGCACAAAAGTCCATCGGGCATTTGATCCGGTTTGATTGGGTACGTAATGGCACCAGTCAATGACAGTCCAATTGCGGCGAATTACCTTGCAGTATGTGCCATGATCAAATGTCTGATCCTGGAAAGTCGCCGCTGCCATACTGCATTTGTCGTTATTTAATACAGGCCTACCTGTAATATCCGGATTGGGAATGTCCACATTACATTGTGGAAATTCCACATCTTGGTTTGGCCAGTCAATATCTTCAATATTAAACTTGTTGAAATCTTCAATAGTAATAATTTGCTGGTCTGTATTAACATTTCCGAACTGGTCTGTAAAAGTAAATGTTCGGGTAATGGTCCCTGTATTACACATAGGCAGATTGATAGTCTGCGTTCTTTGAATAGTTACGCCAGGACAATTGGTGGTAAATACACCATCTTGAAATACAGTTGGACTGGCAGGAAATTCAGGGTCAGCGATGGTATATGTATTGCGCGTATTACCGACTAAAACATAATCACCAAATATACTAAGATTATTAACATTGAATGTATACGCACAGCTAACGGTAATATCTGGCAGGGATTCTGAGATTACCGGTGCCATGTTGTCCTGAACATCGACAGTTACCATACAAGTGATGCTGTTGTTTCTTGGATCTGTCGCCCGGACTTCCACCATAATATTATTAGTGCCAGCTACGTCATCACAGCAAAATGTCACAAAAGAACTAAATTGATTACTAGTTGGAATGCCACAAGCAGGTAAAATTCTACGTGCCTGTAAAATTACTGGGCCCCCGCAATTATCCGTCACTGAAGTAGTCGGATTGGCCAGAAATTCAGCAGCACTTAGTGCATTTGGGGGGTTGTTGTTTAAGGCAACAACCTTTACCTGGGCACACGTCAGATTTGGCGGTACGTTGTCAACAACGGTAATGGTTTGGGTCACCGTTGATGTTCCCCCGCAGTCATCAGTTACGGTCCAAGTGACACTTGTTGACCCCAGGGGATAAACACCTGATGCATTACTTGTCCCGTTAAAACTATTTGTAATAGTGATATCCGGGTCTTGGCATAAGGGGTCTGGTGTAACAGATAATGGCGGAACTGTTACATTGGCATTACAAGTCGTATTGGTCGTATTGACTGTAATATTTGCTGGTGGCGTAATGCCTGGTGCCATGATTTGGAAAATTTCCGAATGTCGGAGTGTGTTTTTGGGATGGAGACCCTCCGCTTGATTTAGGGAAACTAAAGAAATGGAAACGGTAGATAGTGCTGCACTGAACAATAAAGCCAGTAACAGCGATTGAATCGGTTTGGGCATGTTACTCATGTTTAATTAATAATCGGCGTTTTTGGGATGGGACCTTAACTAAACATATAATGCGATTGCAAATATATCAATGTTTTACATATTGTGTATTTTTTTAATATATTTTTTTGGAAAAAATTTATTTTTCTATAATTTCCATTAGAAAACAATCTTAAAAATTATATCCAACGCTATTTGATTAATTGCTTATGGGTATTACAAGTCAATAAATTATTCTACCATAAAAAAGTAAAATGAATGTACCTGAGATATATTATAATATGCATATAGGATATATATAATATTTAATTCAACGATCGGCTTTAAATAGTTGGTTTATGTTTAACTGATTTAATTTCATTAATTTTGGGTATTGGTATAAATTCAAAAGTAAATATAAATTTCGGGAAATTATACGCTGCTTTTTTTAACCTGAAAATATTAAATAATTGCCCCTTTTATGGTGAAATTAAAAAATGGAGTAATGAACAAATTTTTTATTATAATCCTAATCATGCTCTCACTTAATCTTAGTGCTCAGGATGAGGATGCATTATTTATTCAAAGGATACACGAACACATCCTGGCAGAAGGTCGTTCATACGAATGGTTGGGCCAACTTTGTACCAAATATCCAGGTAGGATAGCAGGGTCTCCTCAAGATAGTGGAGCATCGAGATATATGCTTGGTCTGCTTCAGCGCATAGGAACGGATACAAGTTATTTACAGGAAACTGAAACAAATTATTGGTTCAGAGGTGATATTGAAGAAGTATACCAGGTTTTACCCGATGGAAGTTTGAGCAGGTTGAGAGCGATTGCATTAGGTGGTTCTGGAGCTACAACAGATCGAGGAATAACAGCCCAGATTCTCGAAGTTCAATCATTGGATCAACTCGAAAAAATGAGGAATGAGGATGTTTCGGGGAAGATAGTATTTTTCAACAGGCCTATGGACCCGGGCCAAATCCGAACATTTCGGGCATATGGTGGTGCAGTGGATCAAAGGGTTTATGGGCCCTCTGCGGCTTCAAAAAAAGGTGCTGTAGCAGCTATTGTACGCTCTATGACTTTGAAAAAGGATGATATACCACATACTGGCGTCACCGTCTTTGCCGATTCCATTATGAAAATACCTGCTTTTGGTATAAGTACCAATGATGCAGATAAACTCAGTAACCAGCTTAAGGAAAATACTGTATTCGTTTATTTACGTAATAACCCCTCAGATATGGGTTTGCGGCCTACGTGGAACGTTGTCGGTGAAATTAAAGGATCTGAAAAACCTGAGGAAATATTACTTGTAGGAGGACACCTGGATAGCTGGGATGTCGGTCAAGGGGCACATGATGATGGATCTGGGTGTATTCAATCTGTAGAGGTTTTGTCTGCCCTTAAATTTTTAGGCTATAAGCCCAAGAGGACGTTGAGGGCTGTGATGTTTGCCAATGAAGAAAATGGATTGGCTGGAGGCAAGGCATATGCTCGTATTTCCGGTGAAAAAGGCGAATTTCATTTGGCAGCTATTGAGTCAGATGCTGGTGGATTTTCTCCGAGAGGATTCAGTTTTGAAGCTGATACAGCCGTTTTTAAAAATTATTACCGGGCAGTAACCCAATGGCTTCCTATTTTGGAAAGCTATGGTTTGCAATTTGAGATGGGAGGTTCAGGAGCAGATATAGGTCCGTTAAAGTATCAAAAAGGATTGTTAGTTGGTTTGCGTCCAGACTCTCAGCGATATTTTGATTATCACCATACGGAAACAGACACTATTGACGCAGTCAATGAAAGAGAACTTAAACTTGGCGCTGCAGCTATGGCTTCACTAATATATTTAATTGATAAGTACGGTTTGGAATAAAATAAAAGTTAAATGGAAAAAGTAGTTAGCATTGATAATCTTGACTTTGAAGTATATATTCACCATCAGGAAATTCAAAATAAAATTTTTACATTAGCAAAAAGTATAGAAGAAAAATATGAGGCGTTAAATCCAATATTTCTCGTTGTTATGAATGGTGCATTTATTTTTGCTGCCGACCTGTTAAGGGAAATTCATTTTCCGTCTGAAACTGCTTTTCTTCGCATCAAGTCTTATGAAGGAACACATAGTACCGGCGTAGTAAATCTTTCACTTCCCCAGCATGCTGATATTACAGGCAGACATGTCATCATCATAGAGGATATTGTTGATACCGGAAATAGTATGGAAGCCCTCCTTCCAGAGTTGAGAAAACATCACCCTGTCAGTATTGCTGTAGCTTCTCTGCTTTTCAAGCCTGAAGCTTTGGAGCACGATATTGTTGTTGATTTTCCTGGCTTTGTTATTCCTAAATACTTTGTAATTGGATATGGATTGGATTACAATGAGAAAGGTAGGAACCTAAAGGATATTTATAAATTGAAAAATGACCAATAATCGTCCTTATCCCAAAATTTATGGAAAATAATCTGGCAAATTTCTATTTATAAATGTGCGGAATTGCTGGAATTATACATGCAGAAGCTGGTGATTACATTAGGCTTATGACAGAGATCCTTTCTCATCGGGGTCCAGATGGGGAAGGATATTATGTAGATGATTCAGTAGGCCTTGGTCATAGACGTCTAGCTATTCAGGATCTCAGTATGCAGGCATCCCAACCTATGATTTCTGATGATGGTCGATACATATTGGTATTCAATGGTGAAATATATAATCACCAGGAAATTAGGTCACTGCTTAAAAATAGTCATGATTTTGCTTCTCATGGAGATACGGAAACGCTTTTATATGCTTTGGAAGAAGCAAGAGTAGAAACGCTCAATCAGTTAAATGGAATGTTTGCCTTTTGTATGCTGGATAAAGTGCGCAATGAATTGTTTATCGCAAGAGACCCCTTTGGTATGAAACCTTTATATTGGTACAGCGATGCCAATACATTTGCTTTTGCTTCCGAAATAAAGGCTTTTGAAGTTTTACCATTTTTTGACTGTGAACCCGATTTACAAGGTATTAAAAATTATATGCAATACTTATGGAGTCCAGGATGTCAAACTGCCTTTGCCAAAGTTAAAAAACTGGAACCTGGACATTATATGACGGTAGATTTAAATAATCGCTCCGTTCATATACATCCGTATTATAATTTAAATATACATCAATTAAGGACTAAAAACTTTTCCGAAAAGTGGTGGATACAACAACTGGAAGACGAACTTTCAGCAGCTGTACAAAGGCATCTTCTCAGTGATGTTCCGGTAGCCTTTTTTTTATCTGGGGGACTAGATAGCAGTGCAATCGTCGCTATGGCAAAAAAATATATATTAGACCAACCGATTGTTTGCTATTGTATAGACCCGGGTGCGGAAGCTATGGATGATGAAGGATTTGGCGGTGATTTGCATTATGCTCGGATCGTTGCGGCACACCTTGGTGTAGAACTTCGAGAGGTCAAGGCGGATATATCTGATTTTGAAAAACTT
The DNA here is from genome assembly GCA_032115755.1 of Saprospiraceae bacterium. Classification (GTDB taxonomy): domain Bacteria; phylum Bacteroidota; class Bacteroidia; order Chitinophagales; family Saprospiraceae; genus OLB9. The sequence goes on along the minus strand of JAUMBJ010000082.1, from coordinate 19,019 downwards.
AAAAATATGGTATTACAATTGGATGAGCCCCAGGCAGATTTGGCTCCGTTGTATGTTCAAGCCATATGTAAGCAGGCAAAATCCGATGGTTTCAAGGTTTTACTTGGAGGCACCGGAGGTGATGATGTTTTTACAGGATATCGCAGACATCAGGCGACTCGATTTGAGTGGTTTTACAGAATTATACCGCGAATGGTTTTTCAAATATTGAAAAAAGTTATTTCATACGTACCTCGGGGAAATCCTTTTATTCGCCGACTTTCCAAGCTTATTTCAGCGGGCTTGCTTGGTCGTGATGGTAGGGTACTTCATTTTTTCAGATGGATGAAAACCACTACCATCAAAGACCTTATTCAAATATCCAATAAGGATAGCATCACAAATACAAGCGATCCACTGGAAAAAACACTGAAAGCATATCCTAAAGATGCTTCCATGCTAGAAAAAATACAGATGTTGGATATGAGATACTTTTTACCAGATCATAATCTTAATTACACGGATAAAATGAGTATGGCGGAAAGTGTTGAAGTAAGGGTTCCTTTTCTGGACAGGCAATTGACTGAATTTGCCTGGACCATTCCAGATAAATGGCGTATGAAGGGAACGACCACCAAATACCTTTTGCGAAAGGTTATGGAGAGTTATCTTCCACATGATGTCATTTATAGACCGAAAGCTGGTTTTGCAGGACCATTACGACAATATCTTAAGGGAGATTGGAAAGTTAGACTTGAGCAGTATTTGCTTTCTCCTAGAAAAAACCCTTTATTTGATGAAAATGTACTTCAAACACTCTTAGACCAGCATCAAAAACAAAAGACTGATGCAGCATATTCAATCCTGAGTATTTTACTGCTCCAGATTTGGTGGGATGAGCATCATAAATGACAGGTATTATGTTATAAAAAAAGCCGGATACAGGTTTTAAGTATCCGGCTTTTTATAAGTTTAATTAAAAGAATTAAAAATTTCTTGTTCCATCCGGCTGGTATACATATCTAATGGTATATTTAATTTTGGACGGAATTGTTGGTGGAGTAACGATTTTGCCCTCATCATCAGCAGGGTCAGCTTTCAAGACTTCCATTTTGGCGTATTTACCATCATTGGTTCTAAAAATAAAAACAATGCCAGCCTTTGGCACAAAAGACCTAGCTACGGCATTATAATCATACCATTCACCATCTTTTACTGCCAGCTGATTTGCACTGTCTTGAAGATAACCGGTTTCGGGTGCACTTTTGATATCATCAAATACCCCATTTTGTACAATAACACCGGCATTCCCTGAGCCACTTACACCACTATTCACTATAAAGGATACAAGTCTAAGACCAAAATCCCAGTTCTGAATATTTGTAGTAATAATACTGCCTGAAGCAAAGCTAAAATAGGAAAATGCTCCCGTGGCCTTAGCATCTACAAGTATTTCTGTTGTTTTAGCCTCCAAAGGCTGTGGTTGAATCTCATCCTTTTCACAGGAAGTGAAAAAAAACGAAACAAATAAAAACAAGGCAAAAAATAATTTAACAGATTTCATATGTGATTAATTTAATTAATAATGGATATTCCAAAGTATTGCTGTCGAAAAATGTCTGCCGGGTATCTGTGGCAGAGAAACTTCGTCTATGTGATTTGTAATATTATTTAAAGTACATTGCCAGGTAAAATCTTTTTTCCATTGCTTTTGTATACTTGCATTAATTTGAAAGTAAGGTTTTGTATATTCCTCAGCCATATTGGCAAATCCGTTTCCATCCAGGTCAATTAAGCCTTTTCTACTTTGGTATATGGCCCTTAATGACCACGATACGCCGTGATCATGATTACCGGACATTTTTATATTGGCCATATGAGGACTCCTTCCCATAAGCCCTGTATACTCCAATGTCTTCATAATTCTAGCACTTCCTGTAGGCGTATTTCTTCCATAAACAGAACCTTCGCGCAACTTACGGATAACACTCCAGTCACCACTTGCAAGCCATTGGTATCCTGCAGAAATCTCCAAAGTCTTAGATAGTTGGCGGCTTCCATTGATTTCTATTCCAGTTGTAAATGCCTGGCTAATATTTTTATAACTGAAAATCAAGCTGCCATTTGTCTGCATAGCCACAGGAAAGTACTGAATGAGGTCATTGATATCGTTATAGAAGATATTTAATTCACTTTTCCATTTTTTTGATTCAGGTTGATATCTGAAGCCCATATTTATGGCATGTGAGAACTCTGGATTAAGCTTTCTTATTTGATAAGCTTCCGGATAAATAACAGAAACCAAACCTTCATTTTTTTGCCTGATAAGTTCATCTATTGAAAATTCTGAAGCACCATAGATTTTGTACCCAAGGGCAGCCTGATTGACATAATACAAATATAATTGTCTGAAGTCGGGCGCTTTGAAACCACTTCCATATGAAAAAATCCAGCTCCATTTTTGATCTGGAGCAAATCTAAGTGCCATTTTTGGACTCCAGCGATTCCTGTAATCTGAATTAATATCATATCTAAGCCCAGGGATTAATGTCCATTTTTTTGATGGCTGCCATTCATTTTGCAGGAAAAAATAACTAATGTGTTGTGTTTTTACGTCCCTGTATCTATTTGTTTCTACTTGTTGTATGTTGTAACCACCACCAGCAATAAGCGTTTGTGTAGGGTGCCATTGCCAATCAGTCTGATTTTCAATCCGCAGAAAAAGATGACTGAAATAATCGTCATAGAATGATTCTTGTGTTTCAATCTTTTTTAAATCCTGAGTATAGTTATAGAGACTTACATATCCCCTAAAAGCAGTTTTAAGCTTTTCACTTGATATATACTGATATGATGGATTTATTTGCAGATCTGACGTAATTCCGCTTCCGTTTACATTAATTTCATTATCATTAATTGCAAATGCTGAGGATTGGTTTCCACGAAAATATCTGGATTGAAGTACCCATTTAGATCTTTCATTTACGTTATGGATTACGCGGGCCTGATATGTTTGGTTGAAATAGGGATCAAGAGTTTTTTCCGGAGTCACTTTGTTAAGGTCATATCCCTGAGCGCGATTAAACTGGCCAAATAGATAGATTGCTGTATTTCCCTTAGTCAGATGAAGTCCATTTGAAAGATCAATGGTTCCAAAACTACCTGCCCTTACATAACCTTCATAGGCATTTTTACGTTGATGATCGGTTAAAATATGTATTACGCCACCCATAGCTTCACTTCCGTATAACGCAGAAGAGGGTCCTTTTACGATTTCTATTTTTCGGATATTACCCACTGTAAACCGCGATAGATCCAATACCCCACCTTGACGACCAGTTATTGGTTCACCATCCAGTAATATTAGTGTATATTCAGGAGATAATCCCTGAATCTGTATTCCATTTCCAAAAATTCCACCACCTACAGCGCCACTTCCTGTACCCCCTGTAAGGGCAAGACCAGTTTGTTCTTGTAGTAATTCATGAATTCGGGTAAGACCGGTGAGCTGAATGCTCTTGGCAGATATAATGGATACTGGAACAGCTACATTATAAATCGACCGCTGACTCCTTGTTGCTGTGATGATATATTCTGGGATCTCCATAAACAGCAGCGTATCAGCTTTGTAAGGCTGACTGTAAAGCATCACGCTAAAAAACATTGAATATAATATGCCTATCGTTCGAATCATTTCCAGACACAAAATTCTTCTTTCAAGATGACAATATTGTCATCGTATTGTCATTTGAATACCTGATGACTATCTTTCCATGCTTTTAACAATTTTGTGACAATTCAACGCATAATCTTGCGGTGTATCACAAAATATTTTACAAAGTATAATAGATTATTATTTCCCTTTCAGCCTGTAATCATCCTAGATTGAAAGCAATCATTTAATTGCTAGTTGCTAGGCCATGTAAAATTTCCATATATGATTTTGCGACGGTCTTCCAGTCTTTAAAATCTTGACTTCTGAGCTTTCCTTTTGCGATTTTTTCTTTCATGGAAGCAGTATCTTTAAATGCGGAAAGAATGACATCTAAAATTTGCGAGGGGTCTTTAGGATTGAAATAATAAGCAGCATCACCACAAATTTCTCGAGCAAAATCCATGTCTGACGTAAATACTGGTTTACTGTAATACATGGCGTCAGCATATGTACCACTAAAGGATTCCAGCAATGTAGGAAGTATCAGGCCATCCGTCTGATTATACAATGATGGTACCTGACTTCTTGGAATTTTTCCCACATTTACAATGTAATCTTGCAGACTTTTGTCTTTTATGCGCTGAAGCAGGAGACCGGCACCCGGATGCTGATTTTCTTCAATAGTGATGATAAAGCACAATGGAATATTCTTTTCTTTAGCGAGTGCTGCAACATCAAGTAAAATTTCCAGATTTTTTTGGGGATAGTATCTTGACAAACAGAGTAATTTAAGTCCTTCCATAGGAAACTTAAGCAGTAATGGCACTACTTCTTTTTTATCAATAAGAGTTACAGCATTTGGAATAATGTGGATAGGCAAGTCTGATCCATAGTATTTCATTAATCTTTTCGCTGCTGTTTGAGTTTGCACGAGAATTATATTTGCATAAGGCAAGCGACTTTTAAAAATAATATATTGAGAAAAAAGCACTATTTGTTCCTTTAAAGACAGTTTTATGGATTTGTTATAGGGATATAATAAGTATGCATAATGAAAAAGGACCCCCTGTGGTATGTGCTTTACAGGTATTGGATAATTTCCCATGGTAAAAATGACATCAGGTTTAAAATTGCGAATGACCTTTTTGATAAATGTCCGTTCAGAAAGCCACCTCAAAACGTAATAAACACCCCATCCGGGCATAGGCTGAAGTTCAATATGTGGTTGTTTTACTTCATAATACTGGGAGGATCCGGGAGGGGTAATTACCAGGAATTTATCCTGATCATAGTACTGCATCTGATGTAAAAAATTCAAAGCCACACTCAAGCCGCCTGCGTCATTGAGATTATATGCGACAATCAAATATTTCATGCCCAGCGTAATTTTGACCAGAACTGTAAAACAAACGCGGGTATAACCATAAAAAAGAAAGTTGTCATAGCAAAAGGGATATAGCCCCTTGTAATAAATACAAAAATGAAGGAAAATGAGGTAGCATAAATAGTTAAAGCATATCTGTTGTCAGCACGTTTTCGTACAAAATTCCAAAGACTGGCTGATGCAGCCCCAAGTACAAATGAAATAAAAATCAGTCCACTCCAGCCAAAAATGACGTACCATTCTGCAAAAAAAAGCATGGCTGCCCACTCGTGGGCTTTTATATCGCGCAGTGGGGCATAAACTCTGATAGGCTTGCGGATATATCCATCGATATTTTTATCAGGAATGATAGCAGAGGGAACAGGTGTCAGCAAAATATTTCTTATGATCCGAAAGCCGTGATAAGGCACTCTTTCAGGTACAGAAGTCATAACAGCGCCTGATATGGGAAACACATTGGCATCTCTGAATCCTTCAGCAAAAAGTGATACATTACGGGATTTGGTAACTCTACTCAACTCCAATCCATACCCGTAGTTTCTGGCCGTTCCAATCAAACCCATTATTGTAATGATAAAAGGAACTAACAAAGTAAACCATAAGGTTGAAGGGGCTCTTCGTTGTAGTAAATAGAATGAAATAATTAAACTAACCAATAATACGACCATTCTAAACCTAAAGCCTTGGCTCAAGAACAACATCATAATAATAGATATGATTATGATCAATATCCAAGTATGGATGTGCAATATACCTGCTCGTTTTCTGGATATGAGCATCAGGCTGCTACCAGCAATAGAAAAATTCAGACATAAATTTAAATAATTGGTAAACCCCTCTGGATCAAGCGAAAAACTTGTTTTTCCAGCCGAAAACGGGTTTAATTGTTCTACAAACCTGGCAGGGTCAACAATGGCATAAAGTAAGATTCCCAGTATTGAAATTAAAGCACCCAGCCTAAATGCTCTTGGGGCGTAATCAGGTTGCTTTTCAGGCAAAGAAATTTTTTTTAGAAAAAAAAAGTATCCCGATATTAAGGAAATCATGGAAATTAGACTACCCTCCCATGCACGTGTATAAAAAGGCCGGATAAACTTTTCAGGAAAAATCTGCCATTCATTCGATAGCATCATCCATGGCCCCACTACACAGTAAAATAAAAATGTGGCAACTATGAATGGCAGAGGCGACAATAGTCCAATCTGATCTCTTTTTACCATAATCCAAACACTGGTCAGCGATATGGTAATCAGCGCCAAAATCAGAGTCCATTCATATTCAGAAAAAAAGAGTGATGTCATCATAATTCATGATAAAGTTATACCTTTTCAGGAAATGAAGGTATACTGATCATGCGATGTATCATTTATGCCCTGTATCCTTCAAATGGAGGGCAATATTTAATTCCTGAAGTTGTTCCTCATGAATTAAGGAAGGCGCATCAATCATCATATCTTTACCCTGATTATTCTTTGGGAAAGCGATAAAATCTCTGATCGAGGATTGTCCATTCATTACTGCACAAAGTCTGTCAAAACCGAAAGCAATACCCCCATGTGGCGGAGCTCCGTATTCAAATGCCCCCATTAAAAATCCAAATTGATATTCTGCTTCTTCCTTTGTAAAACCAAGGAGATCAAAATTCTTACTTTGCAACTCCCTATCGTGAATTCTTATAGAGCCTCCACCAATTTCAGCTCCATTAATGACCAAATCATAAGCATCTGCACGCAAGCTTTTCATAGTTTCGTGATCTCCTGTAAGCATTCTTGATATATCCTCTTTCTTAGGAGAAGTAAATGGATGGTGCATGGCATGAAAACGTTGAGCATCTTCATCCCATTCCAGCAATGGAAAATCTATCACCCACAATGGTTTGAAATCACCTGGTTTAATCAACTCCAGTCTTTTTGACAATTCAAGGCGTAATTCACTTAATTGCTTCCTTGTTTTTTCAAGTTCACCACTTAAAATAAATACAACATCACCCTTTTTGCCCCCCATAGATATCATCCACTGCTTAAGGGTATCATCACTGTAAAATTTACCTATTGTCGTTTTGATGGAATCATCTTCATTCCATTTGATGTATACCAAACCTTTAGCACCGATCTGTGGTCTTTGTACCCATTCTGTAAGTTCTTTCAGGTTGCTGTTGGAATATTGCTCTGCTATACCTTCAGCACAGAATCCAACTATAAGTTCTGCCTGATCGAATACACTGAACCCATTTCCTTTCGCGACATCATTCAGCTCATGAAATGCCATGCCAAATCTAAGGTCAGGCTTATCAGACCCATAATTTTTCATAGCATCATCATAGGACATCCTTGGAAAATCAGGTAATATTACATTCAGGGTGTGCTTAAAAAGATGTTTTGTCAAACCTTCAAAAGTCTCCAAAATATCTTCAATATGTACAAAAGACATTTCGCAATCTATCTGTGTAAATTCTGGTTGTCTGTCTGCCCTAAGATCTTCGTCCCGGAAGCATTTTACAATTTGAAAATACTTGTCCAGACCAGCTACCATTAAAATTTGCTTAAAGGTCTGAGGCGACTGAGGGAGTGCATAAAATTGTCCCGGATTAAGTCTGCTGGGTACGATAAAATCTCTTGCACCTTCCGGTGTACTTTTAATCAAAAAGGGAGTTTCTACCTCTATAAACCCTTGACTATCAAGATATTTTCTGGTTTCAAGTGCTAACTTGGAACGAAATATAATATTTTTTTGGACGTTGGAACGTCTGAGATCAAGATATCTGTATTTCATTCTCAGATCATCGCCACCATCAGTATCTTCTTCAATGGTAAAAGGGGGTACTTTGGATTCGTTGAGAACAAACATTTCAGAAACCTCAATTTCAATATCCCCTGTTGGCCTATTTGGATTTTTACTTGACCTTTCGCGAACTATTCCTTTTGCCTGTACTACAAACTCTCTTCCCAGTTTTCGGGCAAGTGTACACAATTCTGGATTTTCTTCCATGTTAAAAACCAGCTGTGTAATACCATATCTGTCGCGTAAATCTGAAAATGTAAGCCCTCCAAGGTCTCTGCTTTTCTGAATCCAACCACTAAGGGTGACTTCCTGGCCTAAATGTGAAATCCTCAATTCACCACAATTTACCGATCTATACATAAAATCGTTTTTATAATGTCATAATTTGGGTGCAAAGGTAATGATTGCTAAGCAAAGTGATGCTTTTTTAGGTGTATTGTTATAGTTTCTACAGCTTGATCAATTACTTGAATAAATCAGGTTTAACAGGTATATATTCGGTAGGGTAAAAGAGGTTAAGGTAAAAATGTAGTATATTTGGCTATAATTTTTCGCTATGCAAAAAATTGAACACATTGGAATTGCAGTAAAAGACCTGGACCTTGCTGAAGCCATCTATTCCACTATTTTGAATACAAAACCTTACAAGCGGGAGAAAGTAGAGAGTGAAAAAGTAATTACTTCTTTTTTCGAAAATGGCCCCAATAAAATTGAATTATTGGCTGCAACTGATGAAGATAGTGTCATTCATTCTTTTATTACAAAAAAAGGTGAAGGTATTCATCATATCGCTTTTTCGGTTGTTGATATTTATAAAGAAATGGAACGACTGCAGCAAGCTGGGTTTACCTTATTAAATGAAAAACCAAAAAAAGGTGCAGACAATAAACTCATTTGCTTTCTCCATCCCAAGGATGCTTCCGGTGTGCTTATTGAACTTTGTCAGGATATAAAATAATACATTGGAAATCACGTTTTGGTCATATATCTTTTGTCTGGCGGGTGCTGCCCTGGCGGGCATGATTAATACATTTGCCGGTAATGGCTCAGTGATAACACTTAGCCTGTTGACAGAAGTACTCGGATTGCCTGGGCAGATGGCAAATGGTACGAATCGCATTGGAGTTTTTTTTCAAGGTATTGGATCAGCTACGGGATTTGCTAAAAGTGGTATTTCGATGGGAAAGCAGTCTCTTCAACCCATCATTATAACTGTTTTAGGAGCTATTGCAGGAGTCATTACGGTACTTAACATTTCGAATGAAAACTTTTTTTTTATTTTTAAATGGGCTATGGTTGTGATGCTTATCGTTGTATTGATTCAGCCTGAAAAATGGATAAGCAAGGAAAGTCACTTTAAAACGCCAAATCCCTGGATTAGTATTCCTATTTTTTTTATTATTGGATTTTATGGAGGATTTCTCCAAATGGGCGCAGGAATATTACTCCTGGCCGTTTTTGTATTGTTATCAGGCTATAACATAATTACTGCCAATGCACTGAAGAATATAGTCATTCTAGTTTACACGGCAATTGTCCTTATTTTATTTGCATGGAATAATCAAATGAACTGGAGTATGGGACTAATTTTAGCATCAGGACAGACTGCCGGAGGGTACCTATCCGCGAGATATTTGACCAAATTTGCAAATATCGAAAAATGGTCATACCGCCTTTTAATCATTGTAATTGTTATAGCACTAGCCAGTCAGTTTGATATCTTTAAATAAACGATTCGCTCTAGTACAAAAGCCAAAGTATGTCCCCAATTTTAGGGCAGCAACGAACCCATTTTTTTTCCAATCAGTTTTGTAGCCATACCCGGACTTAATCTGTAAAGAAGGTTCAGCATGGATGAATCTTTACCTACATAAATTCTTGTTTTATTTTTTTCCATACCCTCGAGTATGAGTTTAGCAGCATCTGGCGCAGGCATCATTTTAATCGAGGCAGTTTTTTCAGCATTTGGTGAATTCATATCCATAACAATACCTGAATTAGCTGCTATGTTGGTTGCAATAGCTCCGGGAAATACAACGGTAACCCTGACATTAGTAGACAATAGCTCTGCATAGAGGGCTTCACTTAAAAGTTTTATAGCAGCCTTTGATGCCCCGTAAACACTTTGCCCTGGAACAGGCAGAAATCCACCCATACTGGAAATGTTTACAATATGTGCTTCCGGTCTTTGGAGTAGTCCGGGCAAAAATGCCTTTATCATATTTAATGAACCATTAAAGTTAACATTCATGACATGGTCAATATCAGAAAATTTCAAATCATTGACCTTAACGAAAGGTTGAATTATTCCCGCATTATTGATGATACCATCTATGTGTGGATATATTGAAAGTAATTGAACGGGAAATTTCAGTACCGTTTCACGATCCGTAATATCGAGTTTATGGACAGTGAGATTCTTAGCTAAATTTCCAGACAACATTTTTGTTTCTTCAAGGCTACCTTCATTCATATCTACTGCGGCTACTCGGGCACCTTTATTGAGTAATAGTAAAACCAATGCTCTGCCCATGCCATTACCTCCTCCGGTAACCACAAAATTTTTTCCTTCTACACGCATAATATTAATAATTTTATCAGTAATTTTTAATATCGACAAAGCTTTGACGTATCATAAAAGCTTTGGGATTAATAGATCAAAATTACAATAAACTAATATGAAAAATTTGTAGCATGATTAAGATCATTTCTCGATCCGAAATGGTTGCCTGATAATATAATCCTGCTGTGGTTTGACCAGCGATAGAATACTGCTGACAGTTTTATTTAAAATATGATTGGTGTGCTTAAGGTAAAGATACATATTATGTGGTCGGGCACCTATAGTAGATTTGATTTCAATAGCTGTTCTGGACATATCGATGATTTCCGCATTTCCTTTTATACCCTGACACACCAGATCTATGAGCATATTCAGATAGAGATGACACATTTGATTTAATGTCGGCTCATAACCAAGGAAATGGGCATCAAGAACGCCATAGTTACAAATACTAGTATGAAAGGCAATCATCTGTCCTTCCCGAAAATAGGCTGTAAAAGTCATCTGGCTGCCAAGTGCTTCTTTCAGATGTTCAAAATACTGCTCGTGCAAAATAAATGCATTAAAATCTGCCTGATCTGAGACATTTTTATACAATTTGTGGATACTTTTTCGATATTTTCTGATTTCTTCAGCCCCAAGTTCTATTTTTTCAATTTCTGAGGCTTTTTCCAGCGCTTTACGAATTCGAATTCTATATTTGGATTTAAGATCTTCCATGTAATCTTCTAGGGATTTCCACTTTGTGTCTACATTTAAAATCATTTTGGGCTGTACAGAAAATCTTGTATAATCTTGCAGAGGTAATGCATTTGTAACACTTTCGGACTCAAAAAAATCCTTTACAAGCATCAAACCGGTTTTAATATCCTGCTTTCTAAGATGTTGGGCAAGCTGATCGATAGTTTTGCTTACCAATAAAAATTGCTGATCTTTAGAAATTTCGGCCTTAAAGAAATAACCATATTTTCCTGTCAATAGCAGATTTCCACATACGATGGTGTGAAAATTAAGTGCATGAACTACAGCCTTTTTAATAGGATCTGTTACATACTTGATACCTGTTTTTTGTGCTGCTCCTGGTTTTCTGAGATTTTCTCTAAGTCGCACATATTTAGATTGGAGGTAAATTATACCTACAGGATTGCGATGATCACTGACTATACCATAAAATGGCTGAATTCCAGTGGGAGCAAATTGTTCAATGCATTTTAAAAAGTCTACGCTGAAAAAGATATCTTGTGGAGCGAGAGAAGACCAAAGTTCTTCTACATTTTGAATGGAATCATAAAGTGAAATAGTAAAGTTTCCTGATTTTAAAACTTCAGTTGCTTTGGGTTTACTACAAAACGTTCTCGAAATCATTGACATAAGCCACCATCAGTTTTTTGGAAAATAAGTCATATAAATGCAAAGGGTTTAACAATGTTTCATAAAAACAAAAAAAAATGCCAAATAAACTCATTTGGCATTTTTTATAGATTTGACGCTTATTCGTCGCCTTCGCCGTCAAGTTCGGCAATATCCGCCTGTGCAGGTTGATATTTATCTTTAATTTTTTGCTCTATTTCTAAAGCAAGTTCTGGATTATCAGCCATAAATTGTTTGGCACCTTCTCTACCTTGAGCTATTTTAGTGTCTTCAAAGCTAAACCAAGATCCACTTTTTCCAAGTACATTGGTCTCTACACCAAGATCCACAATTTCTCCTGTTTTGGAAATACCTTCTCCAAACATGATATCGAAAGTAGCTACTCTGAAAGGAGGAGCGAGCTTATTTTTTACAACTTTTACCTTTACAGGGCTACCTATGACATTACCATCTTTATCTTTGATGGCTGTACCTGATTTTCTAATATCTAATCTGATAGAGGCATAAAATTTTAATGCATTACCACCCGTGGTAGTTTCTGGATTACCGAACATAACACCGATTTTTTCTCTAAGCTGATTGATAAAAATACAGCAACAACCGGTTCTGCCTATCGTTGCAGTCAATTTTCTCAAAGCCTGAGACATAAGCCTTGCCTGAAGACCCATTTTTGAGTCTCCCATTTCGCCTTCGATTTCACTTCTGGGAACTAATGCGGCAACGGAGTCTATAACTATGATATCAATTGCCCCTGATCTGATCAGATTTTCAGCAATTTCGAGCGCTTGTTCTCCGTTGTCTGGCTGAGATATCAATAATTCCTCTGTATTTACACCAAGATTTTCGGCATAAAACCTGTCGAAGGCATGTTCGGCATCAATAATTGCCGCAATACCTCCTTTTTTCTGACATTCTGCAATAGCATGAATGGCCAGTGTAGTTTTTCCAGAAGATTCTGGTCCGTAGATTTCAACAATCCTACCTTTTGGCAGGCCACCAATACCCAGAGCTATATCAAGGCTTAGTGACCCTGTAGAAATGGTTTCAACATTTATAACCTGTTTGTCACCCAGGGTCATAAGCGTGCCTTTTCCATAAGTTTTGTCGAGTTTGTCCTTGACCAGTGCCAAGGCCTTTAGTTTTTCTTCTTTTTCTTTAGACATGTTTTTAAATTGAGTGGATTAAAAAAAATCACCGGTTCGGGATAGTTTTAATTGGTAATTTTTATTCTTACTTTTTTAGAGGATATTAATTGCTGGTCATCTGTAGCAATGACTTCAAAATCATATGTATTGGCAGGGGTATTAGCATCTGTCGTTATATTATAATTCAGTTCATGCTTTGTTGCACTGTCAAAGGAAGTAATTGTTTCATTTATTCCAAGGTTGGAACTCAATCTGATGGTTTTAAGTCCTTTATCATCTGATATTGTTCCTTTAACCTGAAAAACCTGCCCTGCAACAACAGTTTGGTTGTCAGTTGGAGAAGTGAGATTGACTACTGGAGGTATTCCTTCATCTGTACATGAAGCAAAACCAAGTAGTAAAATAAAGGCAAATAAACGCAATACATTTTTCATAAAACGCTATATTTTAATTGTTAATTAATCATCAAAAATGGATTTTTGGAAATATGACAGACCGACAATTAACAAAAATATTAGTTGAAAGTTTTTGTGCTTTATGAATGGTAATCGGTTATTATAGCATAGCTTTGAAGGATAAATGTAATTAATTAAAGTGGGTAATGGTAAATTAAGGTGCTTTTATATATGAAAAATCATCATGTAATTTTTTTTCGTAATTTTGCATGCATATGAAGGAAGTCAGTTTTTCTTATCTAAATGAGCTAAACGATATTCAAAGGCAGGCTGTAGAAGCTACCGAAGGACCTGTAATGGTAATTGCAGGTCCGGGATCCGGTAAGACCAGGGTATTGACCTATCGCATTGCACATCTTATCAACAAAGGTGTTTATCCTGCACAAATTTTGGCCTTGACATTTACCAACAAGGCAGCGCGCGAAATGAAAAATCGTATAGAACAGGTTGTTGGACCATCTGCAAATCGCGTATGGGCAGGTACTTTTCACTCCCTGTTTGCGAAAATTTTAAGAGTAGAAGCCCATAAGATTGGCTATCCCAGCGATTTTACCATATACGATACGGATGATACCAAAAGTTTGATAACAGAAATTATCAACCAACTCAACCTGGATAAAAAATTATATGCTCCCGGTATTGTAAGAGCCAGAATTTCTGCCGCAAAAAGTAATCTCATCACTCCAAAACTATATGTCAATAATGAGGAGCTTATGGGTCTGGACAGGATGAACCGCAGACCAATGATACACCTCATTTATGAAAAGTATGCCGCACGCTGTCAGCGGGCAGGAGCCATGGACTTTGATGATTTACTCTTGCAAATGTTCAGGTTGCTTTATCAAAATCCGGATAAAGTTCGCGAAAAGTACCAAAGGCAATTTGCCTACTTGATGGTCGATGAGTTTCAGGATACCAATTACCTGCAATATGAAATATTGAAGTTGTTGACCCTTTATCCGGATAGTCCGCGAAATATGTGTATCGTAGGTGATGATGCGCAGAGTATTTATTCTTTCAGAGGGGCGACCATTGAAAATATATTGCAGTTTGAACACGATTTTCCTGATTTGAGGACGTACAAACTTGAGCAAAATTATAGATCTACGCACTTTATCGTTCAAGCAGCTAATGAAGTCATTACATTTAATAAACGGCAGATACAGAAAAAAATCTGGACGGACAGACCCGAGGGTCAAAAAATTAAGCTGATAAAAGCAACTAATGATACAGAAGAAGGTAAGCGCATAGCAGATACCATAATAGAGCAAAAAAACCGATTCCATTTAAAAAATAAGGAATTTGCAATCTTATATAGGACAAATGGCCAATCGCGTATTTTTGAAGAACAACTCAGAAGATATAATATTCCCTACCGAGTATATGGCGGATTGTCCTTTTATGCCAGAAAAGAAGTCAAAGATATGCTGGCTTACATGCGCCTGGCTGTGAATGATAAAGATGATGAGGCACTTAAACGGATCATTAATTATCCAAAGCGGGGAATTGGGGACAGTACAGTTGACAATATAGCTCAGTTGGCGGAGGAAAACAATTTGAGTATGTGGGAAGTCCTTACTCAGGTTGAACTCAATAGCCGTTCTAAAAAAAGCCTTGGAGACTTTGTAAAAATAATTCACGATATCAAATCAAAAGCGAAGAGTACCGACGCTTATGAAACAGCTTCTTTTATTGCCAGACATAGCGGGATTCTCGAATTTCTAAAAGCAGATCTTAGTCCAGAAGGCGTGGCCAGAATTGATAATATCAATTCTTTGCTTGATGGTATCAAGGATTTTGTGGATGATGATGTTCTGGACATCGATGAGCAAATTTCAAATGATAAGGGAATGGCGAGATTTTTACAGACCATTTCTTTGATGACTGATGCAGATAATGAAAATGAGGAAGCCGATTCTGTAACACTAATGTCCGTGCACTCTGCAAAAGGACTCGAATTTAGGTCTGTATTCGTTGTAGGCATGGAAGAAAATTTATTTCCAAGCTACCTTTCGCTGTCAGACCCGAATCAGATTGATGAAGAGCGTCGACTCTTTTATGTGGCTATAACAAGAGCAGAAGAATATCTTTCGTTGAGCTATGCCAATGCCCGTTATCAGCACGGTGAAATGAGATTTAATGACCCAAGTAGATTCCTGGAGGAAATTTCAGAAGATAATTTTGATTCCGTTCTGGTAATGCAAAAGAAAAGAGATTTCCCAGAACCCAAAATTCTCGGAGCTTTTCCTAAACAAAGGGCTCTGCAACAACCTATGTCCAATATAGATCCAGCAACATTTATAGCAGCCGATCCTTCAAAAATTAAAGTTGGACAAAAGGTACTACATTTAAAGTTTGGTGAGGGGAAAGTTAATGCTGTTGATGATAGGCTTGTAGCTACAATCGTTTTTTCAGGAATTTCAGGAATTCAGGAAAAACGCATCATGCTTCAATTTGCTAAGCTACAGATTTTGGATGAAGCATTATGATCGCCCCTCTTCTAAGATTTCAAGTACCGTTCTAAATGCGACATATTGCTGTCCATACCTTTCAGCATGCGCTTTCTGCAATCTATGTGCGTCCATTTTTTGATACGCTATCAAGTCTTCTATTTTTGAGGTTTGATATTGTATAGCATACCCTACACCATGTTCATCAGGATCTTCTATGATTCTCGTAAGCTTCCAAGATGAAAAATAACCGGTTTTCATAACGTCAGGGATATGAACCTCCTTCATCCAAGCCAACCATTCCTCGTGAATGGAAGATTCTATTTTTATAGTTACATTATATATGATAGCCATACATCAAATTCGGATTAGTTTTTTGGTGTATACTTCTTCATTGGTTGTAATGCTTATCAAATATAGCCCTGATGGTATATTATCCAGGTTTACATTGTACTGAAAAACACTTCCACAAGCGTGTGTTTGCCATAATTTACCTGAATAATCAAACAATTTGATATATTGTAAGGGATTTTTCTCAGAAACTATTTGTACGGTTGAAGCGGTTGGATTGGGTGATAAACGCACTTCCGAATCATCACTATTTTCCTGAGCAGACGATTCTCCCCGAAGTTCGATATTATCAAGTAGAATTACATCGTTATTGGTATTTATATTTGAAGTACCATCATGTCGTGAAGTGAATGCTATCAGCTTAAGCTTACCTTTAAAATTTTCAGGCAATGGATAGACATACTGATACAAGTCCTTGTCTGTCAAATTTTTAAAATATTTAAACTCATTTATCTCTGGGCTTTCAAGTTCAATCCTAAATATAACAGAATTCCCGTCTATTTCAGGAAATGCCTGATAATGAGACGACCTGAATTGTCTCATATCAAAAGAAAGTTCGGGAGACGTAAGCTGTGATACATCAAGACACGTTTCGGCAACGGTAAATTGAGCTACACCCCCAGAGATAGATTTGAAATTGTCCTGGATTTCTAGGCATGGAGCAGTACTTGTATTAAAGGCAGTTTTAGACCGGAAATAATTTTCATTTTCAAAGTTAAATTTTGGATGACTTGAGGTATGTTTAAATTTCTCCGTAAATAAATCATCTGTAAAAGTAAAAATTTCAGGAGTCTGCAGCTCTCCTTTTTCTGTAAAACTATATTCCCGGATATTATTATTGATTATAGAATCTACAGCTGACGATACTTCAAAGGTGTAAGTATTTTCACCTGCCGTATAAGGCAGTGTAATATTCACTGCCTGTGTCATTCGTGGTCCCAGTAATTGGTTAAATTTATAGGTATTTTCAGCTACCAGTTCCTGATTTTTATTAAAGGCTTTGAAAATAAAAGGAGTTTCTTTCGGAACATTGAAGCAGCTTGCATTTCTCACTCGAACTTCAAAAGCGATTTCTTTGGAAAAGCATATAACATCCTTGTAAGTAACTGCTGAAATTACAAGATCTGTACCAGAGGTGGCAAAATTTTCAAAATATAGATAAAACCTATTATTAGAAGGCAGATCATCTACATGATTTAAGAAAATATTGAGTGTATTATTTGCTGATCCCTCGAGCAATAAGTAATCTGTAAATGTAAATAGCTGGGTTGAATCAGGGGATAATGTGTCTGGTAATATGACAACCCGATCTGTTTTAATATTATTATGTGTAAAAGAAATTGTCCATTCCTGGCCTGGATAATATGTTATGGTGCCTTTATTGGTGATGGTAACATTTATCTCTGGATATTCGTTTTTATAGCACGTATACCAGCTATTGGCCAATTCTCTTATTTTCGCAGTTATTGCAAGGTCATCATAGTCAGCAATTTCAATAGGTTTGTATGGAAAACCTACAGCAATCCATGCTTGCATCATAGATTTGTATTCCGCACTGCCTTCACCAAATAGATCTGCGCATGCAAGCTTCGAATACTCAAACATGTCGGTGTAAGAAGAATTGGACTGAAGGTATGATGTCTGACACAAAAAAACGAGATCGAGCACCTTTAGTATATCTACAGGTTCTACCTGATATGCAGAATCGATTTCGTTTTTTCCGGTTCCACCATTTACCAAGAGGTAAAACCAATGGTTTAACACGCCACTATTGCTGTGGACACTACCGCCATCTCTCCAGTGTAAACCTTTATATTGCTTGGGATTGGAAAAAAGATTGGGTTGAGCCATAGACCGGAATGGTTTGGCAAAGCGTGATGCCATGACTTCATGTGCTACTGTCCATTCAAAAGTTTCTGGTTCCCTAAAATATTGTAATGACTTTCCTAAAATATCACTGAACGATTCATTTAAGGCTCCGGATTCTCCACTATAGACTAAATTTGAATTATCTCTTGTGATTCCATGAGCAAATTCATGTCCTACAATACTGTAGGTAGTCAGTGGATGATAATGGCAGTTACCATTTCCAAAATAAGCATTGACATTGTTCCAGTATGCATTGACATAATCTGCGCCTTTATTGACATTTACGACAGAATTCATTGATTTTCCTTCCCCATCAATTCCTGAATATTCAAATTTTTCCACTAAAAAATCATAAAATGCTGCGGTAGTAAAGTGGGCATCATAGGCTACTTCTCCTAATCTGTGTTCCGGTTTTGTCCAGATATTGTCATCGTCTTCAAGGATGACATTTGATCCATTTCTATCGCTGAATGTTGTATTACCTTTTCCTCTGGTTTTATCCCTAAGGAGATATTTATTGGTTGCCACAGAATCTGTTGAAATAGCTACTTCTCCGTAATGGTAGGATGGTGCTGTACCTTCACCATGAAGTGTACAAACCAGATCCTGTTCAAAAATAAGACCTCCGGTCCCGGCATGAATCACAAATTCTTTGGAAATGGTACCATCTTCTGAAGAAATATTTCCCAACCATGCCAGCACATATTGTCCTGAATGTTCTGGAAAACGCTGGTCGGCGTATATTAAACGCAGTGGCTCAGGAAAATAATATTTTCCTTCCTGCTGAGCATCATCTAACCTTTCCTGAAGAAGTTTAATGATGATATCTTGCGCATAATTTATAGAAAGTGACTCCTCTGGGTCAGGCATGAAATTTCTGGCAACTTTACCTGTGATATGGTCAATAGACTCATTATTGCCATGTAAAATCACAGACTGTCCATATACTTCTCTATCCTGATGCCATTGTTTGAATTTCCGGTGGGTTGTTGAAAATTTTGATTTTCCTTTCCATT
>JAUMBJ010000081.1:0-7025 GCA_032115755.1 Saprospiraceae bacterium | reverse complement strand
TTTATATTTATCTTCAACCAGTCAACTACTGGCACAATGGACAATTCCTACACCTGAAATTGGTGCGGGACAGTATGCATTCACAGATACCATATACATCAGTACCACCGGACAAGATATATGGCCGGGAACTATCGATAAACCCGTAAAATCATTTCAAAAAGCACTTCAATTACTACCATTTGGTAAAAATGGAATCCCATACTCTCAATCCTATGGATTGATCAGATTACTGCCGGGGACGTACTTTATACCTTCCGGATTACAGCAAGGTGAAAATCAATGGAAACAAGATAGCAAATTTAAAAATGTAAGTATTGAGGGCATTGGCGATGTCATCATTTTAGGGGATCCTCAATCTCAGGGAATTATCCATGGAATCCGCCTGATGGGAAATCATTTTTTTATTAAAAATATTGAAATTCGCCACTATACAGGAATAGGCATTTTTATTCAAAGGCCAGTTTTAAATCCCGATCAATCAGGACCATCTCATGTTCTGATCAAACAAGTAACTGTAGATAGCACCGGAAGTCATGGTATACTGACCTTCAATAGCGATACTGTTCATGTCGTACAAACAAAAGTATTGCGCAGTTCAAGACTGAATTATGACAACCAGCCTCAACAGTCCTGCACTTCATGGCCCAGCGGATTGAAATTCCATTTTAGTAAACATATTCTTGTGGAAGATTGTGAAGTGGCCTATACCAGAGGTGAAGGACTAAATTTTCATAATTGCACTTATGGTATAGCCAGGAATAATCAATTGCATGATAACTTAATAAACCTTTACAACGATAATTCAGCGCGTCTGCAGATTTCGCACAATTATATTTTCAATACGCCTGGTTTTTTGCACTATGCCAGTCCATGCCCTCAACTGTTGTCACAAAAAAGATTGTCAGGAACTGGAATATTGATAGGAAATGAAGGTTCGTGTGCAGATGCCGGTCATAGTCCTTCGTTTGTAAATTGCAATACGGTACAATGTGGCGCTTTGCTGGTACCTCCATACAGATTTCCTACCATCGATAGCATTTTTATTTACAACAATATCATACATAAATGCGGAAATGGTATTGATATCTGGCAGGGCGATACCAATATTATTGGACCAAATTGCATCAGCAATGTGTATATATTTAACAATAGTATCTTTGAAGTCACAGGTGATATCGAAGCTTCAGGGGCACAAATTAAATTTTTCTTCCCCGTGTTTAATTTTTTGCTCAATAGCTATGGACAATTGAAAAATGTCGTTTTCCACGGCAATTTATTTTCTTTTAACTCCGCCCTTCATCCGGGATTTAAACCTTACAGACAGACTTTTGCAACTCCGGTTAGTCATGATTTTACCTTTCAGTACAATATGTGGTCAGTAACACACGAGTTTCTTTCCACTAAGGACTGGGTTGGTAATGATATCGATATAGCAGCAGAAATAGGAAATTTTGAAAAATTTGACGCCTGTAAAACTCCAGCCCTAACCAAAGACGTTCCTGTCTTATTTCCTTGGATGAACAATGATTTTTACGGAAAGCCAAGGAAAGAAATTTATACTCAGGCAGGTGCGTTGGAAAGAGAATGTACAGAAAATCAGAAAAACCCTGGTAGGGATGAAAAATTTTCTGTCCATCCAAATCCTGCGTTTGGAGATATCATTACAGTTCATTGTACATCCGATGGCACTATTTTGTGGCGCAGTATCGATGGTAAATTATTATTTGAAAAAGAAATCCAATCACCCAGAAGTACAATTCAACTGCCTGATCTGCCATCAGGATTGTATCTGGTTACGCATGGAAATAACACGAAACGATGTATTATCATCAAATAGTACTCCATGCTGGATCAAGTAAGTTTTATACAGGAATTATTTATAAAAAGTATAATATCAACTTAAAAGAGATTATTAGTTTTAAATAAATTACTTTAATTCAAATAAAACTTTATAATAAATTGATAATCAGTTACATAAATACTGAGAATTCATATCAATAAAATTATTTTAAAATTTTTTTTTCTTCAGGCAACGAAATGCATAAATAAAGTATCTATATAATAGATACACCCAAGTATCATTAATAGATTGATATTCTTTTCATTTCAAATGAAAAAATCTTTAGCGAAGAGAAAGGCCTTCTGAAAGCAGAAGGCTTTTTATTTTTTAAACCTCCTGCATCATTTTTGGGTTTATTATAAAATAAATATGCTATGGCACTGGAGAGATTGGAAATGCACCCGAAAAATCCCAATAAAAGAACTCTACAGTATGTGGCACAGAAGCTGAATGAGGGTAAAATTATAATATTTCCAACAGACACCATTTATGCTATGGGCTGTCTGTACAATCAAAAAGCAGCTATTGAGCAGATTGCCAAAATATTGGGCAAAAAGGAAAAACAAAACAAGATGTCACTGATATGCTCCTCCATCAGTGTTATTGCCAATTATACCAAACCCTTCAACAATGACGTGTTTAAAACCATGAAGCGCTATTTGCCGGGGCCATATACATTTATACTGCATGCCAATCAAACCGTTCAGAAATATTTCAAACACAAGAAGGATGAAATTGGAATTCGAATGCCCGATAACGAAATAATTCGTCAACTGACCGAATTACTTGAAGTGCCTATTATTTCTACATCACTAAGCAGTGAAGATGACATTCAGAAATATTATACAGATCCGGATGAAATAGCTGAAACATTTAAGCACGATGTCGATATTCTTTTGGATGGAGGTAGCGGTGAACTTTCAGAATCTACCGTTTTGGATTGTACAGGAGCAGAAATCACGGTTTTGAGAGCGGGAAAGGGTGATATTGAGTAGAATTTCATTAAAAATGCAAAGCAAATATAAACCATTGACTAAATTTGCGGTCTGAATTAAAAAATAAACAACATGGCTGAAATTATTAGAATGCCCCGACTAAGTGATACCATGGAAGAGGGTAATATAGTAAGCTGGTTAAAGAAAGAAGGCGATAGCGTAAAACCAGGAGATATACTTGCTGAAGTCGAAACTGACAAAGCGACCATGGAACTCGAAAGCTACCATGCCGGATCTTTGATATATATTGGTGTAAAAAGTGGTCCTGTACCTGTTGATGGTATCATAGCTATCATTGGCCAGCCTGGAGAAGATGTTACTGCTATTTTGCAGCAGGAAGGAACAAAAAGTCCCCAGCCTGCAGCTGTACCTGCCGCACCGGCTGCTGAAGTACCTGAAGCTCCGGTTACGCCTGCTCCTGTTCAGCCTGCGCCAGCACCTGTCATTACAGTCGCTGCTGCCCAAGTTTCTGACCAGCGCCTCAAAGCAAGTCCGTTGGCAAAATCTCTGGCGTCTGAAGCTGGCGTATCCCTGGATGCACTTAGAGGCTCCGGAGATAATGGCAGAATTGTAAAAAAAGATGTAGAAGCATATCTATCCAACCCGGTGGCAGCACCAGCTTCCGACACCACCATAGCCACACCTGTTTTACCTGATTTTCAGTATGGCGATGTACCAGTTTCTCAAATGCGTAAAACCATTGCCAGAAGACTTGGTGAAAGTAAATTCTCTGCACCACATTTCTATCTGACTATAGAAATCAATATGGATAATGCCGTCGAGGCGAGAAGTGCGGTTAATGCCGTTTCTCCGGTTAAAATTTCCTTTAATGATATGGTCATTAGGGCATGTGCTGCAGCCCTAAGAAAACATCCGGCGATCAACTCGTCCTGGCTTGGTGATAAAATTACTTACCACAAAGATATTCATATCGGTGTAGCAGTGGCCGTTGAGGACGGTCTGTTGGTCCCAGTGATCCGACATGCCGATGGGAAAAGTCTCTCTGCAATAAATACAGAAGTTAAGGAATTAGCTACCAAGGCTAAAACTAAAAAATTGCAACCTCAGGAAATGACCGGAAATACATTTACGATTTCCAATTTGGGCATGTTTGATATTGATGAATTTACAGCCATTATCAATCCACCAGATGCATGTATTTTGGCGGTAGGGTCTATAGCGCAAAAGCCTGTAGTCAAAAATAACCAGATTGTAGTAGGCCATGTAATGAAAGTTACCCTATCCTGCGATCATAGAGTGGTAGATGGTGCCACTGGAGCACAGTTCTTGCAAACATTAAAAAATATGTTGCAGAATCCATTGCTTATGCTGGCATGATAAAATCACACAGACGTCATAAAAAAGGGATACAAAATTTTTGTATCCCTTTTTTTAAGTAAGTGTCAGATAAACACTATTTATTGATGAAAATAAACTAATTTTGTTTAGTAACGACGCACCATAAATTTTTATTTAAAAAAAACCTTCATATGCGATCAATCTTACTTAGTCTGCTATATACTACACTAATTGGCATACTGAATTTTACGCTTTCAGGTCAGATGGTAAGAATTACACCTGCTACCGCTGGAGGCGAAGAAGCCGTAACCTTGTTGTTTGACGCCAGTCAGGGTAACAAGGAACTCATGGGCGCCAACAAAGTATATGTGCATCATGGTGTTGTTACAGATGGGCCTTCGGGAACTGCCTGGAAATACGTAAAGGGCAACTGGGGTAATGATGATGGAATTGGGCTAATGACAAAAGTACCTGGAGAAGCCAATCTCTGGCAAATCGCTTTGTCACCAACTGTAAGATCTTACTTTGGAGTGCCTGGTGCGGAAAAGATTTACAGACTCGCATGTGTATTCCGTTCAGCAGATGGTATTAAAAAGGGTACAATGGCTCCTGGCAATTATGGATGGGGAACAGTCACTTCAAACAGTGATATATACATCAACCTGAATAGCCAGGATTATATTGATATTACAAGTCCTACGAGCAATGAACAATTTTATACACCAGGTCAGCAAATTGCCATAAAAGGAGAAGCTTCTTCCAATGTATCAGAAATGCAACTTTTTCTGGACGAAGGAAGCGGTTTTGTTAAGAAAGCGGAAGTCTTTACCGGAAAAACAATTTCATTTAACTATACCGTTTCAGGAAGTGCCGATTTGAAAATCCGCATGACTGCCAAAATAGGAAACAGTAATTATACTGCACAGAGAACGCATTATGTTATCGTCAGAAAACCAACAGAAACCGCTACTATTCCTGCGGGAATGAAGCAGGGTGCTAATTACCATGAAGGTGACCCTACCAAGGTAACTTTGGTATTGCTGGCACCACAAAAGCAATTTGTATATGCCGTAGGTGATTTTTCTGACTGGCGCATTCAGGACAAGTTTCAAATGAAAAAAGATGGATCCTATTATTGGATTACCCTGGAAAATCTTGCCCCCGGTAAAGAGTATGTCTATCAATACTGGATAGATGGGGCACTTAAAATTGCAGATCCCTATACAAGAAAAATTGCGGACCCATGGAATGATAAATGGATTGAACCTGCTGTAAATGCTGAAATTCCAGTGTATAACAAACAGGAGTTTGGCCTGGCATCAACCCTCAAAACAGCCCAGCAGCCATTTGTATGGAATCCGTCAGAAAATACCTGGCAAAGACCAGATATCAATCATCTCATGATTTACGAATTGCATATCCGAGATTTCCTGGCATCACATTCCTACAAAGATTTAATAGACACCTTACCATACCTAAAAAGACTTGGTATCAATGCCATAGAGCTAATGCCAGTCAACGAGTTTGAAGGCAATGATTCGTGGGGATATAACCCATCCTTCTTCTTTGCTGCCGACAAATATTATGGTACGGAGGCAGACCTGAAAAAATTTATTGAAGCAGCCCACCAGCAAGGTATGGCTGTAATCATGGACATCGTGCTAAATCATGCCTTCGGACAATGTCCAATGGTGCAGATGTATTTTGATCTGGCAGCAGGCAAACCTGCTGCCAATAACCCATGGTTTAATAGAGAATATGTCGGCCCATACCAATGGGGATATGATTTCAATCACGAGAGTTCGTTTACCAAAAATTTTATTGATGATGTAAATAGGTACTGGATAGAGGAATTTCATTTTGACGGTTTTAGATTTGATTTTACCAAAGGATTTACCAATTATGCTCCCGGAGGCAATATCGATGGCTTTGATCAGTCCAGAATCAATATTCTAAAGCGTATGGTGGACAAAATCAGAACTTACGATCCAAAAGCATATATCATTTTAGAACATTGGGCCTCCCCATCAGAAGAAAAAGTACTGAGTGATTATGGGATGAAAATGTGGGGTAACCGAAGCTATGACTTTGTTCCTGCGACGGTAGGAAATCCCTCAACGGGCAGTTTTGCTGGTCTGGATGCCACGACGCATGTACTGTTTTACAACAGCCATGATGAGCGACGTATTGCAGAGCACTGCCTGACTGAAGGAAGATCAAGCGGCAGTTATAATATCAGAAATCGCGAAATCATGTACGAGCGGGTTAAAATGGCTGCAGCATTCCTGTATTTACAACCAGGACCAAAAATGTTGTGGCAGTTTGACGAACTAGCCTACGATATCGATATCAATTTCAACGGTCGTACAGGTAGAAAACCATTGCCCTGGGGAACCGGAAGTCTCAAATATGCAGATGATCCGCTGAGAAAATATGTATATGATACTTATGCGGCAATACTTGACCTCAGAAAGAAAGTTGGACCTCAGGTGCTGGCATCAGCAGCAAAAAATCATGCCAACACCGGAGATACACGCCGATTGGTGTATAATACTTCCGGAACAGATATCGTCCTCATTGGTAATTTTGGCTTGACGACAAGGTCAGTCTCCCCATCTTTTACCTCAACAGGTAAATGGTATGATTATTTCTCAGGTGATTCCCTACAGGTAACCTCTACTACCTTGCCAGTGAGCCTAAAACCGGGAGAATGGCATGTCTATACCAGTACAAAAATGTCCAATGGATTTCCAGAGGTATTAGAGGTTTTTGAAAATCCTGTTACAGTTACTCCTGCCACCTTTACCCCGGATGATCAGATTACCATTCGTTTTGATGCAAAAAAAGCATCTAAAAAGCAAACTTCGGGATTAGTAGGCGCTTCAAAA
>JAUMBJ010000080.1:0-19416 GCA_032115755.1 Saprospiraceae bacterium | reverse complement strand
ATGGCATAGTACTTCAGATAGTCCATCTGGAGCGAACGATATTAGCTATCACAACGCGGCTACGGATAAACTTCTGGATGAAATTTTGGAGGAAGAAAATGCCTCAAGAAGATCTGTTTTGTATCAAAAGCTTCAACAGATCATTTATGATGACTATCCAGTAATTTTTATGTATGTACCCATGGAACGGATTATTGTAGGTAAAAACTGGAATGCTAATGCATCATTAAAAAGACCGGGCTATGCAGTAAATACATTTGAAATGGTCAAGATTAAATAATATAAATCACTATGATCAGATATTTCGTCCAAAGAATTTGGATAATCATTCCGACGATGCTTCTGATTATGTGGCTTACATTTTTATTGAAAAATGCTGTTCCAGGTGATTATACAGAGTCGATGCTCAACTTGCAAGGGATCTCTTCCGAACAGGAAACCATCAGAAAAGACGCTTATATAAAAACTTACACCGCACTCCATCAGCATTTACCCTTGTTTTACTTTTCTATTTTACCCAAACATTATCCAGACAATGTGAGGGCGGTAAAAGATCCGGAAAAAAGAAAGGATTTACAAGCACTATTACGTCATGGATTTCATCATACTGATATTATGTCTTGTCTTGATGAGAAAAATAATGTACAGAAGATTTTACTTTCATCAGAGGTACATCAGAATGAACGAAAGAAAATAAGTGCATTACTGGCAAAATTCCCCGAAAATATTTTATCAATTTCAAATACTGAAATAGAAATTGAGTATAGAGATTTATCACTTGCATGGAATAATTTTAAACTGTCCATAAAAAATATGGAGGCAAGAAATATAATGGTCATACTACCCAGAATTTGCTGGCACGGTCCTAAAAACCAGTTTCACCTGTATATTATGCAAATTACCAAAGGGGAATTTGGTGTATCCATGAAAGACGGCAAGCCTGTAATTTCAAAGTTGTCCGGAGCATTAAAATGGACAGCAGTATTGGTGTTTTTTAGTTTATTTATCGCACTACTCATTAGTATACCCGCTGGACTTCTTTCCGGTGACAAGGAGAAAAGTAAATTAGGATTATTGATCAGGGCATTAACCATGTTGTTATACAGCTTTCCTGTTTTTTGGCTTGCTACCCTGGCGATTACATTTTTTGCCAACAGCCAGTTATTACCATGGCTTCAGATTTTTCCTGCACCTGGAAATTGGTATACGTCAAATCAAAATATTTGGCAAACATTCGGTCAGTATATCCATCACTTTATTTTACCGGTTATATGTCTAGCTATACATGATGCAGCTTTATTAATTAATATGGTTAGCACCAACACTGCGCTTGAAAAAAGTAAGACTTATGCCAAAGCTGCTATGGCAAAAGGTTTAAATAATACACAGATTTTATACAGACATATACTGCCTAATGTTGCGATACAGCTTATATCATTATTAGCCGGAATGGTACCATCTGCATTAGCCGGTTCTTTAGTCATAGAACTTATGTTTAATATTCCTGGTATGGGTAGACTTATGGTCAACAGTATATACAGTCAGGATTGGAATGTCGTCTTTGGTGCATTAATGGTATTTACAATGATTACCATGATTTTTAATCTTGTGGCAGATGTTGCCTACTCTATTTTAAATCCAAAGATTAAGCTGGCATGAAAAACGAAACAAAAATCTGGAATTCCTGGCCTTTTAGGATTCTGCTAGGGTATGTCATCATCGCCGTTTTAGCTCCATTTATTGCAAATGATAAACCTTTGATATGCTCCTGTAAAGAACAATGGTTAATGCCTGGATTAGTTAAAAGTGATGCTCAAAAATGGATTTTACTGAATCAGGAAGATTGTGATTTTGAATGGCTTGCTCTTGTGGGATATGGCCCTCAGACTTCCAATGCCATGGATAAATTTTATGCCCATCCCTTATCTGGCTTTGGAAGCAAATATCTTCGCAAAATACATTGGCTTGGCACAGATCGATTGGGTCGGGATGTACTTGCAAATCTAATTTATGGAGCAAGAACTTCATTGCTAATCGGATTTGCTGCAGTTTTACTTGCTTTTTTATTGGGTATTCCTACCGGGCTAATAATGGGATATTATTACAATGATAAAATAAGGTTCAATATCTTTCAATTACTCACGTACCTTATTACCGGGGCTACTTATGCTTATATTTTATTTTATTTTTCTCATTTTTTGAATCCTGGATATTTTTTCATCATAACAGTCAGTGTTCTGAGCGCAATAATAATTATTTCAGCGATTCTTGGTAAATTGGCTGTAAGAAAGTATTACTTACCCTTAGACTATATCTTATTTAGAGTTATTGAAGTTAGAAAATCAATACCTGGCTTATTGCTGCTTTTGGCAGGTTTGTCATTATTTTCTTCACCGTCGGCCTTAAATGTTATCATTATAATAGGATTGCTTTCATGGACTGAAATGGCCAGATTTATACGTGCTGAAACACTTTCTGTAAAAAATGAACTATACATAACATCAGCCCGTTCTATGGGCATTACGGATCTGCGCATTATTGGTACTTATATTTTGCCTGCATTATTTCCTTCGATAGCTATTTTGGGCTGCTTCAGTGTTGCAGGTGCCGTACTCATGGAATCAACACTTTCCTTTTTGGGAATAGGCCTCCCTGTTGAAGCGCCGTCTTGGGGGAAAATGCTTGCAGAAGCAAGAGATTTGAAGGCTTGGTGGCTGGCTTTGTTTCCTGGAATCCAAATATTTTTATTGATTATTTCACTTCATGCTCTCTCTCAAAAAATCTCAAAACAAACAAAGAACCTTTTGCTTACCTAATACTCCAGCGCAGACCTGCCTGGCCTGAAGCATAGTGAATTCTGTCATCGTTAGGTCCCACACCCAGTCTGTCACCTATAAAATGTCTGGAATAAGATACCTGACCAAATACTTTAATATTTTTCCATATTTTGATATCTCCTCCCAGGCCTATGAGGGCTCCGGAAAAATAATTATCCTTCAAAAGATAGTTGTTACTAAATCCCGGTGTGAATTTTTTTTCTTCCAACCGAGGCGATTCTTCGACATAGCGTACACTTGGCCTGCCTGAACGAACATAGGTATTTACATCATAAGTTGCATCCCATATAAGGTGAGTTGAAACACCAATTTCAGCATAAAATCTGGCTTGCGGACACTTCCATATAGCATAGCGTAATTTCAATGGTATATGTACCAAATCAAATTGGATGGACTCAAGGCTTGTTTCAAAAAATAATTCCGGCTGCATATTAAAGGATTCATGCACAACTTCGGGCCGGTAATATAGTCTTGAAAATTCAAGACCTGATAAAATAGACCATCGATCTAAAGTCATTCCAATGCCAGCAGCAAGAGCCGTAGCCATAGTCTCTTTTTTATACGAAGCAATAGAATACACTTTATCGAATGGTGTATTGATCTGATAGGCATTAACTCCCATGCCAAGTGAAAATTCATAAGAAAGTTCCGTAGATTTTTCCATTTCGCTCAAGACCAAAGGAAACATTTCAGCATGTTCAGAATGAACAGAATTCAATTGGGTTTCCATTGGACTAGCATGTTCTTCTAAAGTCAAATCCTGATTCAACTTTTGAGATACCGTTATATCTGTAGAATGTTCATTTTTTAAAAATACCATATCCAAATTTAAATATGGAGGATTTAAAACATTTAAATCTATATTCAAATTATTGACTGATAAAGTTGTTGTCCGCTTATTATTTAGAGTTTCCTGATTTTTACCATTTTTAAAAGTTGCCATAGGTTCAGGTAATTTATGCTGGTTTCCAACACATTTATTAGTATGATGTGTTGATGCATAAGCATATAATTCATTAATATCATCAGATGTCTGCTTGTCTAAAATAAAATGATTTTTGAAAGTAGTTAAAAGTAAAATAACAACTAGGATTTCGAATACCTTGATAACATAAATATTATGCCTTCTCCACTGATCATATATAAAATCCTGATAAACCTGATTAAATAAATATTGTGGTGCCGTATTTTGTGGCAAATGGTTAAGTTTTTCTGAAACTGCATGATCGAAAACGGAATCTTGCGTTTCATTGGAATTTAAAGGTATCCCATCTAATTTTTGGCAAAAATTATCCCAATCCGGAAGGTAATTATTCCCTGATATTGAATTTATTTTTTCCTTACAAGCCTTATCAAAAGACTGATTATTCATTGAGATTATTTTTTTTAAAAATCAATGCTTTAAGCTTATTTCTGGCTTTAACGAGGTGGGCCCTTGAAGTGCTTTCTGTAATTCCAAGTAATACAGATATCTCCTTATGCGAATAACCCTCCACCACATTCAGATTGAATACAGAACGATAGGAAACCGGTAATTGCTGCACACAGTCTAAAATATCTTCTGCATTCATTGCAGAAATTACATCTGCATCTGGACTTGCGAGCTGGTATGCAAAATCCAGATCTTCTGTTTTTCGACGCATGGAACTTCTATAAAAATCGATGGCAGTATTTATCATTACACGTCGCATCCATGCATGGAGTGAAGTGCCCGGCTCATATTGATGTATACTCTTGAATATTTTGATAAATCCATTGTGCAAGATATCCAGTGCTTCTTCATGGTTGTCTGCATAACACCTGCATAACTGCATCATCGCACTATAATAAGTCTCATATAATACTTTCAATGCCCAGTTTTCCTTGCGGACACATGCCTCAATAAGGTTTTTCTCAACCTCAAACGCGGGAATTGAAAGTTGCATATGAAATTATTAGAATTTGTGCTTATTAAAATGGCATCAGGTAAAATATTATTGTATGATAAACAAATATAGTAAAATTAATTTTACAAATAGTTCCTCATATATGGCGCTACTGTATGTTGAAGGAATTTTATGATGATATATTTGCTCATGGATTGTAGTTCCATATTTTGTTCAAATAACGTAGGATACCATTGGTCAGGAGTAGGCCTTTTGCTCAATAAATATGTTTTGTGATATAATCTTATAGATTCTCGTACAATATCTACATTTTGAATATGAACATATATTTCTGTATTTATTTTTGTTGAAAAATTATCCAAATTGTAACTTCCAATGACAAGGTGCTTTCTGTCAAAAACGAACATTTTGGAATGCAGATACTGTTGTGCTCCCTGAAATTCCATAATATCAAAGCCAAGTTTTATCAATTGATCCCTTTCTTTAAAATATACAGGAAGAACAAAATAAGAATCCGATGTATTCATGCTATTTGTAAGTATTTGGACTTTTACGCCCCGATCTACGGCACGTTGGAAGGCGTTATAAATTTCCTGACTAAATACGATATACGGCGATTCAATTAAAATTTCTTTTTCTGCCTGTTCAATAAGCCTTATGATATATGCCGTTGTTTTTTTTTCCTGATATTTGGCAGAATGAATTTTATCTGCTATAATTTTTACTTCATCACAATAGAACTTTTGTACTTGCCCGAGTCTCCGGGCAATCATTTCATTTGTAAGCATTGGCGCGGTGAGCAGCTTATTAAAATAGATCTGGACATCGTTACCATATTTTGTACGCAGCTCTACACCAAAGCTATTTCGTGTTGACAATAAAGAACAAAACCACAAGTCTTCAAATGCCTTTCTGGCGGATATGGCAGAAGGGCCTGCAATGTAAATCTCTCTGTCCCTAAAATTGGTCTGATCCCCAATGTAAAAATAAGTATTGTCAATATTCCTGCCCCCGAGAATGTATTTTTGATTATCGGCAATAGTCAATTTGGTATGCATTCTTACCAGATTATCCATAGGGTATTTGAGCTGAAATCTATTGAAAAACCGGATGCTAACACCTTGAGATGCCAAAAATGACAATATTTCTGTCGGTACCCAATTATTCAAATCATCTATAAGGAGTCTAATTTTTACACCTCTTTTTGCTGCATGATGTATTTCAAGCAGGGTTTGAGCTGAAACTTCATCATTACCATATATATACATGGCTATATCCAGTGTTTTGGCTGCTTCCCTCATCATGAGAATGCGCTGCTGAAGAGAGGTCACAGGATCGTCTAAAAAAATAACTTTTTCACGGGCTGATAACTCCATGAAGCAACAAAAATATACCAGTATCAAAATTTTGTCTATTGCAGTCATTTTTTTTTGCGAAATCCATATAATTGGAAATGACTCAATAAATTTAAACAAAAATGCCCTACCTTTTTCAAAAGGCAGGGCATTTTTATATGTCGGCAAGTAAAATTATCTAATAACCAGTTTTTGCACAGATGTTTGGTTTCCGGACATCAGCGTTACAAAATATAAACCGCTGGCAAGACTATGCGTATCCATTACCCATTGATTGTCTTTGGATAGCATTTTCTGGGAAGTCATCATGAGTTTACCATCTACTCCTGTCACTGAAATATTAACAAGTACCGGATCTTTGGTTGAAGCTTTTACAATTACATAATCAGAAGCTGGATTTGGTTGCAATGTAAGTCCAAAATAATCGATACTTTCCTGATTCGAAGACACCATTCCGTCACTATCAACGATTGTTTCAAGAGCTGAAGTACATTCAGTTACGCCTTGTCCA
Organism: Saprospiraceae bacterium; assembly: GCA_032115755.1. Classification (GTDB taxonomy): domain Bacteria; phylum Bacteroidota; class Bacteroidia; order Chitinophagales; family Saprospiraceae; genus OLB9. The sequence goes on along the minus strand of JAUMBJ010000080.1, from coordinate 12,827 downwards.
CCATCTGCTGCGATACAAGCTTTTGTTTTATATTTGAAAAGATCCATCATTTCAAAATCGTCAATATACCACCCTGCAAAATTTGTTGATGGTGCACCAGTTGCATCACTTCCAAATCTGTATTTAAATGATACTTCTCTACCGATGTAATCACTCAAATCCAGATAGGAATCTACCCATTGACCATTACTGGAACCTGTGAAGGCCTTCAGCGCCGGTATTGCCAAAGTACCATAAGCCAAATCGCTATTATAGGAATTTCTAATAAATTGACTGGCAGGCACTATGGAATACAATCCGCCATCTACTGAAATTTCGACAAATCCGCCATCCAAACCGACCTGTGTATTATATTGATGCCAGAATCGCATAGCAGGATGCGTTCCATTAACTTCAAAATATGGTGTTCTTATTGAAGCATCGAGGTCAGCTGCAAAATTGGGGACATACAATGAAGTTTCCGGACTTCTTGACAGTTCATAATCAGGGAGCCAAGACTCAGCGCCTTCTGCTGTTTCGGGTTCCCAGGTGATTTCACCCTCAAAATTATCAAAAAATAAAGTTTGTGATTTATTGGTCGAACTTGTTCGTACTTTATAACTCAGCTGAAAAGGTTTATCATAATCAAGATCTCCGATCTTAAATATTAATGTATTTCCGCTTATTTCAGGTGTAATAGCAGACGAACCCTCTACGTAAGAAAGGCCTGCCTCCAGCTCATCTATGATTACTACATCTGATTGTCTTTCAGGAAGGTGGTTGATCGCACGCAATTGGACAGAGATTTCTTCTCCGGGCTTCACCAGTGAAGATACTGTTTTTTGTATTTTTAGTTTTTCAATACATGTTGGTAATGCTTCATAATCTTCAACTCCGTCACCTCTGTCATCAGTATCTCCACCTACAGCATTGATTCCTAAACCTCTTCGGGCAAAAACCTCCCAAATCAAGCATTTATGTGCGCCATTAAAAATTTCCTGATCAGCCTTTAATATGGCATCTCTTCCTTGAATAAATCCTGGATTACATTGTTGCATTTTCATACCCTCTATTACCAGGTAAACTGCTTTATGATTTCCTGAATTTTCATTGCTCCAATCTGGATCAAAACCATAGAGATCAATGAATTTCCAATACATATCCCATAGCATAGCTGTCCATACCTCTCCAAGAGGATGTGGAGCTGTCGTACCCTTAATAAAATCGTATGTTTGCGGATTTACGCTCATATTTGTTGAGTATGGAAATCTTCGAATACCTCTACCTTCCGGTGTTTGGCCCACGGCAAAGGTTCCTATTCCTCTACCCTGATCTCCTCTATCTTCCGCGCCATTTGTCATCACAAGCGAAAAGAAATCACTCCAGCCTTCGCCCATTTGCTCATCATTGCCAAGACAACCGGAATTTAGCCTTCCTCCAGTTAGTCTAATGGAAATACCATGTCCAAATTCGTGAGCGATGATTCCATTATCTAGAGAACCATCCAAAAACTCTGCACCTACGCGTTCCCTTACTTTAAAAGTCATAAATACTTGATTACCTGCAGCAAGACTTACGCGAATTCTATCACAATCAGATTTACGCATAAAAATAGAGGGTATTGTAACCTGATCACCTACTGCGCCTCCAGCCATACTTAATATTTCATCGCCATTTCCGCCATTGACGCCTGCAATATTGCAAACAATGGCCGCAATGGCTCCGGCCTGCTGTGCATTCAAAACTTTTCTTCCAAATTCACAAAGGCCTCTGTCGATCATCACTATTTTACCCGCAGTTTCACTTGTATTAACAATAGGACCACAGCATGCCGTAGGGTTCGATGGGGAAGCATCTTTACCTATTGCTATAGCTCCGGTAATTGCGGGTTCGTTGGCCTGTGGTATAGAACGACCAAAATTACCTGTACCATAGGTATTTATAAATCCTTTAATGTCATCAGGAGAGTCTATGGAAACTGCTCCACCTGGGTTTTCCCATAAAAACATCTGCATGCGACCATTACCTCCGTCTGAAGGTGTAGAAAAATTGGCGTTATTTAACGTTGGGGTTGCCAAATCTATACCATCAAAAGCCTGAGCGAGTACATAATCGCCTTGTCCAGGTGCACCTGAGTAATTTTTCTGTTGAAAGTTTCCAGCAGCTTCATCAAATCCAAGCACCGCAGATACATCATGCATCATATTTACCATGTAAAAAAGATTAGTCACTGTAGCATCTGCACTTTCCCTAGGATCTTTTTGCATATCCAGTGGAAATTCAAAGACCAAACCGGCCCCCCCCTCAGTTTCTGTCCCATCCGGAGAATCATCATTATTTCTATCTTGATAAGCAAAAACATTATTTCCTCTGGTAGTCGTATATTCTACTCCATCTACGCCATCTGTATCATGCCATCCAAATGGGGAGGATTGCGGATATTGATCATCAGAAACGATTTCTCTTTCACCATGGCTAGGACTTTCCACAGGTATACCAAAAACCTGATATCTGGCTGCTCCATGCTGATGCAGGGCATGAGATACTGGTAATGCGTTTTCCTGAATAGTTCTGAAAGTCTTTATCTGGCAATTATCATGTTTTGCATAAGCATCCTTGTGATGATTGCAATAAGTGGTTAAATTCAGTTTTGAAACATATGCTCCGGTGACTGCATCAATATTGAGATCCCAGTAATCGGCACTCTTGGCCATATCCAGATTCATATTCCATACCAGCACAAGTTTTTCACCGACAACTTCATACTTCAATTCCAAAATAATATCTGACTTCGTCAGTTCAGGCCAATTAAAAACTAACTTGCCTTGATCATTTCTGCCTATCGCCTGAGGTTTGGACGCAAGTCTTTGTCCCAGATGTTCGGCAGCTTGTAACATCGCAAAATCGGGTAATATTTCAGGCTGACTGACTTGAATTTTGCTTGTAATTTTGCGTTGTAGATTTTCAGCCAGATGCGCAACATTACCTTTCTTTCCAAAACTAATTGTCGCCATGGCATTGCGTACGGGAATTCCATCAAAGGTTTGGTTGAGGTACACATACGTGATGCCTGACTTTTTACTGTACATTTCTGAACTTAAAACAAGCTGAGCAACATCGGATGGTTCCAATCCCAAACTTTCAGCATGCTGCTGTATGTGATTTAGGGCATCACTCAATTTACTTTGTTGTTGAGAAAATGCAATATTATGTGTGAGACACAATAGCGCAAATAATGTGTAAAAACTTAACTTCATCAATTGTTGATTTAAAGGTTGAAGATTGATAAACTAAACTGCATAAAATTACATCAAAAAATTTAATCCTATGCAAACAGCACGAAATAGATAAAAAAATGAATGCTTTATTTTGGATGATTTTTAAAAGGCATGTTCGGTTGTAAAGAATTGATTTCCCCGCCACGTATTCATAGCTATTATCTGCTGATGGATGGATTGAATTCTGTATTTTTGCGATAAATCCGCTGGAAATGTCAGATATCATTTTTGGAAAAAACCCCGTTTTAGAAGCTATTAAGGCGAAAAAGGACATTGAAAAAATTTATGTTGTAGCTACATTGCGGGGAGAACTTGAAATTACCATCAGGCATTGGTGCAAAGAAAACAATGTTCCATTGGCTAAAATCCCTGAACTTAAAATGAATGAAATGTGCAAATCAAGGGTACATCAGGGTGTAGCCGCAATTATATCACCAATTTCATATCAGGACGTTTTTGAAGTGTTGTCCAATGAAGAAGCAGCAGGAAAAAATCCATTATTACTTATCCTGGATAGTGTAACGGATATAAGAAATATTGGAGCAGTGGCACGATCTTCACTTTTTTTTGGTGCATCAGCATTAGTTATTACCGGAAATTTTGCAGGAAGAATTAATGAAGAGGCCGTGAAATCATCAGCTGGTGCTTTATTAAAAATTCCGGTTTGCAGGTATCCGAGTTTGCTGGGTCTAATGGCTTCACTTCAGAATAAAGGCGTTCAGCTTGTAGGGACTGCTCTGAATGCTACGATAGAGATCAGCGAAGCGGATTACACATCGCCTACTGCATTCATTTTGGGTTCAGAAGACAAAGGACTACATTATAAAGTAACAGAGAATACAGATATAAACATAAAAATAAACGGAGCATCATCATTCGACTCCATCAATGTTTCCGTTGCAGCGGGAATTTGCATGTATGAGTGTCAAAGGCAGCGAAAAAAATAACTTTTATCGCGGTTCTACCATTCTGACTCCTTCGCGAATGTATCTTCTAATATTCAACCAAAAGGCTGTAAATAAATACACGATTATGGGGCTTCCAAGTGTAGCAAAACTTACATATATAAAATACAAACGAACTCTGGATTCCTGAATTCCCATCTTAAATCCAATGTATCGGCACACGCCAAAACTGTATTTTTCAATAAAAGTTTCCATAATCAAATACTAAAATTAGTCTAGTAAACAAAAAAATATTTAAAAAGTTTAAAATTATAATTATTCAATACTTTATTTCTAATTTTATTTAATTTACATTTATTTTATACATTATAATAAATTAAAACAAATTTTTCTTCGTCATTTTTGATATAAAAATTGGGGTAATAATGAGAGAATGGTCTGGGTGTTCCATCTTTTGAACATATAATTATTTCTCCATCCTTGTTATTATACAGCGCGTTAGTTTCTGTTTTTTCGGTTAAAAAATAATGCAATTCACTTTCATCTATGGGTAGTTTTTCCAAAATGCTCAATCGGATATCATTTTTCTTGGATTGGTCCAAAGGAGCGTTTTGTAGCTTCACCTTAAACAACCTCCGATGTAGAAGATTAGTACATAATATCTTGAAAATATAATCTTCCGAATACAATCCACACTTAATCATATGTAAAATATCTGTATCATCCAATGTCAAAAATGCACTTAACATTTCTTGAGTATCCTGATATTGTTGCTGATACAGCAGCTTATGTAAGGCATGACTGCACTCCACATATTTTTGCTGTGCTATCAGCCAGGATGCTCTTTTCATGATAGAAATCAGCATTTGCTCAGCCGCAATGACTGTTTTATGCAGATAAACCTGCCAATACATTATCCGTCGTGCGACTAAAAATTTTTCAACGGAATATATACCTTTTTCCTCTACTGCCAATTGATCATTGACGACGTGCAACATTCTTATGATTCTGTCGTAACCAATTACACCTTCAGCAACGCCTGAAAAATAGCTATCTCTGTTAAGGTAATCAAGTCTGTCCATATCGAGTTGACCACTTACCAGCTGATTTAAAAATGGACGTTCATATTCATTTCGAAAGATTTTTCTGGCAAGGGTAAAATCTTCTCCAAGTTCTCTTTCGATTTTGTCCATAATATGGACAGATAATTCCTCATGACGGATATTTATTAATACATGTTCTAATGCATGTGAAAATGGACCATGTCCTGCATCGTGCAATAAAATGGCTATGCAAACAGCTCTTTTTTCCTGCTCAGAAATGAGTACACCTTTACCTGATAGTGTTTCCAAGGCCTCTGTCATCAAATGCAAAGCTCCGAGTGCATGATGAAATCTGGTATGCAATGCACCGGGATAAACATAATGGGAAAGTGCCTGCTGTGAAATCCTCCTCAGCCTTTGCATATATGGGTGATCTATGATTTTGTACAATACATCATGATTAAAACTAATTAATCCATATACCGGATCATTAAATATTTTTCGCTTGCTATAACTCATTAAAAAATATTTCCTAAGTTGTAAACGTTAGATATGCTGAAATTTTATTAAAATAATAACGTTATTTATTTCAAAACAAAGTTCAGCATATTAAGTGAATAAAAAACCTTTTGTTTCAAATATTCCAGAAAGTTCCATGTGAACTATCAAAAATTATTTAATTGATAAGGAGAATGCAGGTATAAAACAACTAATTATATACTTTTTACATTTATAATAATGCACAAGTATGAGCATTGGTGCTATGAACATAATTTAAAGCTATGAGTGATCAAATAAAAATTCTTTGGGCTGATGATGAAATTGATTTATTAAAGCCTCAGTTATTTTTCTTAGAAAAAAAAGGATATACAATCGTTACGGTATCCAATGGATATGATGCCATTGAATTACTTTCAGAGGTAAATGATATAGATGTTATTTTTCTCGACGAAAGTATGCCCGGTATGTCAGGACTTGAGACACTAACGTCAATTAAGCATATAAATCCATCTATCCCTGTAGTAATGATTACTAAAAATGAGGCGGAAAATATCATGGAAGAAGCCATAGGTTCAGAAATTGACGATTATCTGATCAAGCCAGTAAATCCAAATCAAATCCTGCTTAGTCTCAAGAAAATAATAGATAATAAAAGACTTGTGGCACAAAAAACTGCAACGGACTATCAGCAGGATTTTAGAAATATTACCCTAGAGATCAATCAGGGACCTGATTATGTTCAATGGGTAGACATCTATAAGAAAATCATTTCCTGGGAAATGAAACTTGATGACAGCAATAATCATCAGATGAAGGAAATTCTAGTCATGCAAAAACAAGAAGCAAATAAGGAATTTTCAAAATTTATTTCCAAAAATTATCTTTCCTGGATAAAAGGTGAATCTGGGCCAACTAAGTCACATCAATTGCTCAGAGAAAAAATTTTCCCTTCTTTACAATATGGTAAACCTGTGGTCTTTTTGTTATTAGATAATCTGAGATTTGATCAATGGAAAATAATAGAGCCAATTTTAAATGACATTTACAGGATTGAAAGTGAAGATTATTTTTATTCCATATTACCGACTGCAACGCAATATAGCAGAAATGCTATTTTTTCAGGGTTACTACCCGCTGAAATTCAAAAGAAGTTTCCTGAATTTTGGCTTAATGATCATGAAGAAGGCGGAAAAAATCTAAAAGAAGATTTCTTTTTGACGGATAACCTTAAAAGAACTGTCAAAAAAGATATAAAAATGGAATACGTCAAAGTTACCAACGTAACAGGTGCGAGACAACTGCAGGACAATGCATTGAACTACCTGAATAATGACTTTACTGCCATAGTATATAATTTTATAGACATGCTTTCACACTCTCGCACAGAAATGGAAGTATTGAAGGAGCTGGCCGGAGACGAGAGAGCATATAGGTCACTAACCAAATCATGGTTCTTGAATTCTCCACTTTGGGCGGCATTACAAAAACTCGCAGAACGGGATATCATATTGTTCGTTTCTACAGACCATGGAACTATTAGAGTTAATAATGGTTCAAAAGTACTTGCAGACAGGGAAACCACTACAAATTTGCGATATAAGGTGGGCAAAAATCTGCAATATGACAAAAAGGATGTTTTTGAAATTAAAGATCCAAATGAGGCGGGGCTTCCAAAACCTAATATGAGCAGCACTTATATTTTTGCCAAGGAAGATATATTTTTCCTTTATCCAAATAATTATGCCTATTATTTCAATTTCTTTAAGGATACCTTTCAGCACGGAGGAATTTCCCTGGAAGAAATGATATGCCCTGTCATCAAATTAACTCCCAAAAGGTAAATTATACTACTTAAAACTTTCGATGTACGTAGGTATACCCTGGAGTATAGAAATCTGTAACGCATGAAGTAAATTTTCCTTCATAACGTGACGGTAAGTTATAATGCCGATATCGCGAAACGGTGCCGGTGACTGAAACTCAAATACATTTTGTTTTTGCAGAGGTGTAAGTATGTCCACCGCCAATCTCGGTAAAACTGTTATTCCCCTGTATAATTCGACCATTTGCTTTAGGGTTTCGAGACTCCCTGTATGAAAATCAAGTTGATGATGGTCTTTCTCTAGTTCCTTCAAACCACACAAATTAATAATCTGATTAGTAAGGCAATGTCCTTCCTCAAGTAACATCAACTTATTTACATCCAATTCCGACGCTACAATAAATTTTTTTGGACTGGTCAATGCCGAACTTGGAGCATATACAAAAAATTCTTCTCTAAAAAGCGGTATTTCTTTCATAGAAGGATGAAGGGTAGGAATAGCCAGCAATCCTGCATCTAATTCTCCGTTTTCAAGTTTACGAATGATAGTCGCAGTGGTAAGTTCGCTGATTTTAAGTTTTACCGCAGGATAATTTTTGAGAAAATAATCAATAAAAAGTGGCAATAAATATGGTGATAAAGTAGGAATTATCCCAAGGTTTAATATGCCAGATACAAAAAGCGTTTCCTCCGAAGCTACTTCAATAATTTTATGAAATTCCTGCACTGCAATCCTGGCCTGTGCAATAATTTTTTTTCCGATATCTGTTGGAACCAAAGGCTGTTTGGAACGGTCAAAAATTTTTACGCCCAATTCCTCCTCCAACTTTTTGACCATAATACTTAAAGTGGCCTGCGTTACAAATGACTTTTCTGCAGCTATAACATACTGCCGAAAGTTGTCCAAAGCAATGATGTACTCCAATTGTTGTATATTCATATCTTATAGAAATTATCTATGTAAATATAGAAAATATCATTGTTATCTATAAAAGATTATCTATATCTTTATCTTATCATTTGAAATTGAAAGTCAAAAGAAGGCAAACTTCTTCAAAATATAGCGTAGGCTAAGGATGAATAATCTGGTAGTCATAATGACAAAAGGGGGCTTTATATAAAGTCCCCTTTTTTGTTTAAAAGAAGTAGGATACTAATATAGTGGTTGCTAATCAGTACATCTCAGTAATTCGATTACCATCGGAAATAATTCTAATAGCTGGCAAATATTATTATTAAACAATACCATTGCCATGTATTTGTATTATTTAGTTTCTTGCTTTTGATAAATACGAACAAATTCAACTTCCATTTTTTGAGGCCATATTTGTTGATCAACACCAAATTTTCCACCCCAGAATCCCCCTACTGCCAGATTTAAAATCAAATAGAATTTTTGATCAAATGGCCATTCCCGGTGTGTATTTTTTTCATTGTTAAATGTAAAATATGTAGCTTCATCCATTAAAAAATCAATTTTATGCTCATCCCAGATGATACTGTAATCATGAAATTCTGATTCTGCATCATGCACCACTAAGCCTTTTGTCTTTTGCGTCCCAATAGAATGATGGTAAGTTTTCGTATGTATGGAACCGTATACGGTGTCGGGAATATAGCCTACATGTTCCATAATATCAATTTCCCCACTTTCTGGCCAGCCACCGTAAAAGCCAGATTCTGGCAACATCCAAATGGCGGGCCATGTTCCACGTCCTTTTGGCAACCGTGCCCTTACCACTATTTTTCCATATTTCCAGGATGCTTTGGATCGAGTTACCAGCCTAGCTGATGAATAATCTGATTTACCAATTTTTTCCTGATGCGCCTCAATAATCAATTTCCCGGATTCTACCCTTGCATTCTTTAGTCGTTCAGACATATAATATTGTTGTTCTTGATTGCCCCATTGACATAACTGGGGACATCCGTCACCTAGATCATACTCCCATTTCTGACTGTCAGGTAAACCATCAGTTTCAAATTCATCTTGCCAGACTAATTGCCATTTCATATCCTGTGCCATTAATACGCCATTGAATAACAATAACAATACAAGTGATAATGTCTTACGTGATTCCATGATGTTATTTTCTGTCTTTTTTGTCAAGAATTTCCCATTCTTTAATATGCGCACAGCGATGAGAGATATTCACTATCTCATCCATTTCCTGCAGGATCTGTGGCAGCTGATCTGCCAAATTACTGGATTCCTCCGGATCAGCAGTGAGTAAATAAAGTTCCCAAGGTGCATCCGGATTTTGAATTAGATTTTTCTTTATACCCTTCCATTCCCCTTTAATTACTGCAATCTGGCCACCATTTTCAGGATATTCAAAGTAGAGATAATCATGATTTGGGTGATTTTTTTCATTTGAAAATAATACTGGTAATATAGAAATTCCATCATTTTCAAAGGATTCGCCCGTAAGATCAGCAATTGTATTAAACATATCATACTGTGCACAAAGGTGATCACTAACGGATCCAGGTGCTATAGTTCCCCGCCAGTTTACAATAAATGGCACCCTGATGCCCCCTTCGTAGAGATCCATTTTATATCCTCTCAATCCTCCAGTTGATCCAAAAAAATCAGTATTTACCATAGGTAAAAACGTTGCTCCATTGTCGCTGGAAAACATGACTATTGTATTTTCCCGCAATCCCAGCTCATCAATTTTTTGGAGGATTTGCCCAACCTGATGATCAAGATATGAAATCATTCCTGCATAGGTAGACAAGGGGTATTTGCAAGGAGCATAGCCTTTGCTTCCGTCGTAGGGCGTCTCCTCAAATTGGCCTTTATACATGGAGACCCATTCTTCCGGAAGTTGCAACGACAGATGAGGTAGCGGCGTAGGAAAATATAGAAAAAAGGGATTGTCCCTATTTTTTTCCAAAAAGTCGAGTGCTTTTTCAGTTAATTTTTGCGGCGCATATTCTTCACCCTGGTAATGCTCAAAAGGACGATTTTTAATACTATCGAGATTGGTGTGGACTAGGATGGGGTGATTCCAAAGTGTATCTCTATGGTCATTTTCCCAAAGATGGGTAGGATATAAGTTATGTGCCTGCTTCTGGTCAAGATAGCCATAGTATTGATCAAATCCGTGAAATAACGGACTTCCGGTATTATGGGGCATGCCCAGGCCCCATTTTCCAATCATGGCTGTTTTATATCCCCGCGTTTTCAATACTTTTGCAATAGTTGGCACGCCTTCATAAATAGGCATTTGACCTCCCTCATTTTTATCTTCAAAACCCCCAAGTTCATAGTTACCTCTTATATAAGCATGACCTGCATGTTTTCCGGTTAGTAACATAAATCTTGAAGGCGCGCAAACTGGAGCGCTGCTGTAATGTCGGGTAAATTTCATTCCCTTTGCAGCAAGCCTGTCGAGATTGGGTGTCTTAATTTTTTGTTGTCCATATGCGCCTAATTCTCCAAAGCCAAGATCATCAGCAAGAATATAAACAATATTAGGTCTGTCCGTTTTTTGGGCATTAGATTGATGTAATAAACCGCACATAAATATGATTATCTGTATAGCAGAAATATACTTTGTGCTAATAGAGCTACATTTTTTCATACTAGTTTTTTTTAAGTACTGCTCTTTGATATCCCTTCATCGGATATGCATACACTAGTGGAATTTTATCAGCATTAATTTCAATTCCTCCGGTTTTACGTATAGGATCTTCCGTAAAAACCATTATTTCAAAAACAAGATTGTCACCTTCCAATCTATAGGAAGACACGAGATTTGTAGTCTTCTTGGGATCATTATCAATGATACTAAAATTTGAAACTAATTGATTTTCATAAATATAAGCATCAAGTAAAATAGAATTTTGCTCATCAATCATCCAGTGACCACGGGATTTATCGACAGGCAGCAATCTATAGTCTCTGCGTCCGGAGACTTCATCTTGCCCATAAATCAATGCCCAAATATAAATATCGCTGCTGTCAGTTGCTAAAAGCTCCATTTTCATAGGCACTTTTTGCACCAATGTTTGACCTGAATATATCTCAAGCTCTCCCTGCCACACGCCAAGCCAATCTTCCGGAAATTTTCTTAAATTTCCTTCCTGCCCACTTAGTACTGTTCCAAAGTGAAGAAGTACGATGATAGAAATCACTTGGAATATGTTCATCTATCGGATTTTTGGACCTAATAAAACGATAGAAAAAGGATTATCAGTGGTGACTTTTCCGTCACTGACTTTTACAAATGTTTTCGAATAATAATCATAAACCGAATCGCCATCTTCAAAATATCCGGCAACGGGAATGATTTTTTTACCCATCGGAAGATCAAGCCCAAGGACAACCTTATTGGAATAAGATCCGCTTTTATAAGTTCTTGCAAATATATACGGAGCATCACTAATATCGTGATGCCGACCGCCACCCACCGCAGGATTGGCTTTTCTAAACTGACCAAGTTTTTGCCAGTGGTCCAGCAAAAGCATCTGATTATTTTGCTGATGTTTTTCCCATTCCATAGGTGATCTTAATTTGGCATCGCCATCAGCAGCAGCCATTAATGTTCTTCCCACTTCATCACCGTAATAAATCTGCACAGCCCCCTGAGACAAAAGCATTTTTGTTGCAGATTCCAATGATCTGGTTCTTTCCTTGTCAAATGGTTCGCCATCATCATGTGAGCTTAGATAATGGACTGTAGTGAATCCTTCAAGTGGACTATCATGAAGCATTTTATCGTATTTGCCAAAAAAGGATTTGCCATCAGACTCCTTTGCATCATATTTGTGACCAAAATTGATGAGCGCATCAAAACCATGCTGATAATAATCCACCTTTTTATCTCCAAAATCGTACCACCTCCCATGATGCAAGTTATACCCATATACCTCTCCAAACATAAAAAAATTATTGTCTTCCGGATAATCTTCAGGGAATTGCTTTTTTGCCTTTTTAAAACGGTAATCTGCTTCTTCCCGGAGATATTTCCAAACCTGTTCCTCAAGATGCTTAGCAGTATCGACTCTATATCCATCCACCTTAAATTCTTCAATCCAATCGGTAAGCCATTTTATAATATAGAAGTAAGGTAGTCTCGGATAGCCCGTCCTTTTAAAAAATGTATCCAGAGATGCGATTTCCTTTTCAAACCTACCCTCCTTTTTCCATTTTTCTACCAAGTGTGGAGGCAATCCCACTTCTGTTGTACTTTCTGTCAAAATATCAGGCAAGTTATCTACTAAAGTACAGGCCGTAGTTGTTTTATAATCTTTATAGGTGCATCTGGGACCAGTTCTGACCCAGTCATCT
>JAUMBJ010000079.1:0-17437 GCA_032115755.1 Saprospiraceae bacterium | reverse complement strand
GGACAGGAACAAAACGCAACGGAGTTGGGTACTTTTATTAGGTACAGGCAAATTTTAGGAAATCTTATCATCGATCCATCACTCAGAGTTCAGTACTATTCTACCATAGGAGGTGTATCATTCGAACCCAGAATGGGACTAAAATACAATATTACGGACAACCTTAGGTTTAAAGCTGCAGGTGGAAGATACTCACAGAACATTTTAAGTACCTCCAATGATAGAGATGTGGTAAATTTATTCACAGGATTTCTTACAACGCCTGAAGGTCCGGTTCAAAGTTTGGACGGAGGTAATCTTGAAAATAAACTTCAAATTTCTAATCATGCTGTTGCGGGAATTGAATATGATCTTGGCAACAACTGGCAGTTTAACATAGAGGCTTATTACAAAAACTTCCCTAAAATTATTGTTGTCAACAGAAATAAGGTCGACAGCGAACAGCCGGATTATTCCACAGAAGATGGAGAAGCTTACGGTATTGATTTTTCTGTAAAGTATGAGCAAAAAAGAATCTATTTGTGGGCAACATACTCTCATGGCTATGTCAACAGATTTGATGGAGAGCAAACATATCCAACCGTATTTGACAGGAGACACAATGTAAATTTCTTAACCTCTTATGATCTTGATGAAAAGGGCACCTGGCAGGCTAGCGTAAGATGGAACCTTGGATCCGGATTTCCATTTACAAAAACTAGGGGATTTTATAACTTTCTTGATTTTTTTGAGGGCGTAGACACGCCATATGAAACTGAAAATCCTGAAAATGTAGGCGTAATTTTCTCTCAAATTCGAAATGGAGGAAGGCTTCCATATTATCACCGACTTGATATTTCAGTGCAAAAGAAAATTTCATTTTCAAAACATTCAGGTTTGGAGATAGTGGGTAGCATTACTAATGCTTATGACAGACCAAATATTTTTTATTTTGACAGAATAAGCTACAAAAGGGTAGATCAATTGCCCGTAATACCCTCCCTTAGTGTGAAATATTATTTTTAATATTAGGAAATTCTAAAATTTTTATTTAACTTTGCGACCCGTTAAAAACCAGGTAGTCGTTATCGACAAATTTGGTGTGATTTTCATATAAATTAAAATTTTAACCATGCCAGTAAAAATCAGATTATCCAGAAAGGGAAGGAAACAAGCACCATTCTACCATATCTTAATTGCAGACTCAAGATCTTCGAGAGATGGTAAGTTTATTGAAAAAATTGGAACATACAATCCAATGACAAAGCCGGCAACAATTGAGCTGGATCGTGACGCAGCTTATGATTGGCTTACAAAAGGTGCTCAGCCAACGGATACCGTAAGAGCAATTTTAAGATTTAAAGGTGTATACTACAAGAAGCACCTGATGCGAGGTCTTAAAAAAGGTGCTTTGACCCAGGAACAGGTAGATACTTTGCTTCAACAGTGGATTGATGCTAAGGAATCTAAAATTTCTGCAAGATTTGATCAGACCAAAGCAGAGCAGGAAGCATTCAGAAAAGCTGTTTCAGGAGAAATAAGGGTTAAGAAATCGCCTGTGGCTGATGCAGCTACGGAAGAAGCAGCGGAGGCATTCCGTGCAGATCAACCTGAAGCTGTTACCGAAGAAGTTATGTCTGAAGTTGCCCCAGCAACAGATGATGTAGTAGCGGAAGAACCAGCTGCTGAAGTTGCTGTGGAAGAACCAGCTCAGGAAGAAGCTGTTGAAGAAGCCCCTGCAGAAGAATCCGCTCCTCAAAGTGAAGAAGCGCCTGAAGAAGCATAGAAAATAGCATTTATTTTATATAAAGGCACAAGGCCTAAGTGTTAAAACCTGATAAAATGAAAGTTTTATCGGGTTTTCATTTTAAATATCGAAATCAAAAAGTAACATGGAATCATTAAATAAATCATACGCTGATCACCTCGAACAACTCAAGCAGGCTGTAATTCATTCAGAACAATTGGCTGCATATCTGGATTCTGAGTCTGATGAAGATTACAAATTATTATGCGAAACTTTTGAGCCCCATATCCAGGAACTTTATGATCATATTGCCAATCAAAGTCCACTTCAGCTCGTCGCATTAGAGCAGGAGCTGCTGGATGAATCATTCGAAGGATTGTTTCTTCCAAGAATATTAGGTTTTTCAGTTTTGAGACCCGAAATCGATACCAATACAAAATATAAGCGTCCCCAAGAGCATTTTAAGCGTATTTTGATGACTATATGTGATTCAGCTAATTTTGACCTCATCAAGCAGAGAATTGGACAAACAGTTCAGGTTGGTTTTGCCTTAAGCAGTGATATTTGGTTGACCAATTTGATGAATCAGATCACCAATAAAAAAATTAAAACTTTTTTACAGGCACAACAAACCGATAAATGGAGAGATGCCGAAAGTCGAAAATCAGGATATCATAGCTACGCCAGACAATTTAAGAATTATAATTTCCAGTCCGCTGATTTTCCCGATAACATGGCTGATTTTAAAGTTGGCGTTTCCGCACTTATTGACTTTCTGATTTATCGAATTTCCGGAAAATTTGATAATTCCAGTCTAATACCGCATCTGACTAAGATGCTAGGGAAGGAGGATTTTTACAAAGAAGATGCTTTTGTAGATGTATTAATGATCACAGGCCTTTTCTATCCACTTGAAGGTAAAGACCAGAAATTATTTACTTCAGTACTGGATATGTTAAGAAAACAAGATGCTACTTTTACTACAAACTATTTCAATAAACTGATAAAACTATATCAAAATAATGTTGAGATTTCTCCGGAAACAGAAAAACGAATCTCTGCCCTTATCAATAAATCCATTGATGATGAATTGTCAAAGTATTACAAACTTATGGATACAGTTCATGCCAAAGGATATATACATGAAGATGCTATAAACGCCGTGAGAAACTACTATGAGAGTCACAAAGGTTTAAGTGCCGAAAATGAATGTCTGAGGGATAGTATTTTTGGATACTTTAAAACATTCCTTTCAAATCTAGATGAACAGTCTTATCATGAATATTTTGAAATCAACAAAATATTTGTTTCCTATATTCATACCTTTTCCAATCAGAAATTTAATCAGTATGTAAAGGATTTGAGTATTATATATATCAATAGGCTACTTGATTTTTACAGCGACCGAAGAAGTAAAGATTATCAGGATATCAAGAAATTTGTCACGACAACATTTCTTGATCTTGGGTTTAAATCAGAGAAGGAACTTGCGGAATTATTTAAGGTTAAGAAGTAAATTTTTAAAGTGTAAAATTTATTTAGCTTGGTTCTGAATCATCTGGGTCTTGCCATTGAATGCTATTTTAAGGCTATACCTCTTTTGTTTAGTTTCAGACTAAGAAATTATATCATTTACTCCGGGCTTATTAGCTTTCTGCTTTTCGCGGGACTTATGATTTCTTTGTGGGTATTAAGTGCCTCATTAGCCACATACTTTCTACAGTTATTGCCGTATCAGCCAGATTGGGCAGTACACATATTAACATGGCTCGTAAAAATTGCGGGATGGTTTGTAATACTTCAATTTTATAAATACATCATTCTGATAGTTTTATCACCTCTGCTTGGTATACTTTCAGAAAAAATTGAATTATACGAATCCGGGGGAAATGAGATAATGCGTCATTCCTTTTGGAAGAGTCTTCCCAGAAGTTTGAAAATCAATGTAGTTAATTTATTGAAGGAGATGGCATTAACTTTACTATTAATGCTCCTAAGCCTAGTTCCGGGGATGGTTTTAATTACTGGCCCAATAATTCTTCTATTACAGTTTTATTTTATTGGATTTGGTATCCTTGATTTTTATTTTGAGCGCCATTTGTCATACCATGCAACCAAGGAAGTAGTATGGAAAAATTTAGTATTCACGTTGTTAACTGGTTTTATATTTTTACTATTATTTGCTATACCAATGATTGGATCCATAGCCGCCCCTTTAATTTGTACAGCAGCATCTACACTTTATATGATGTCCAGACAACGCTAGTCTGAAAACTCATCATCGATTTCCAAATACCAGTCTTTAAACGTGTCAATTTCCCTTCTGTCTTTTTTGGTCGGTCTTCCTTCACCTTTTTCGCGAAATTCCACTCCCGATTTACCAACATACCAGTCTTTAAATTTATTAAGCTCTTCTAGAGGTGTCATATCTATATAGCATTCTAGTGCCATTGGGGCGGAAACTCTTTTTTCCAGAATTTTTAAAACTTCAAAAGTAAGTGTAAAGCCATTTTTTTTAACCGTGATACATTGACCAGGTGAGATTAAAGATGCCGGCTTAAGTGTGGAATCTTTAAGCTTTACCTTTCCGGCTTTAACTGAATCAGTAGCCAGGGAGCGCGATTTAAAAATACGTACAGCCCATAGCCATTTATCTACTCTAACTTTAGTAGTCATGACAAGATTAGTTGAAATAATGAATTTATAATTTATGATTTTATAAAATAAGTATCGGTATTCTCCAGAAACCTAAGCCGAAATTCTATTTAAATAAAATAAAAAATTACTTCATTTTTTGTCGTTTGACAAAATAGGCTTGTAATACGGGATTGAATCCTTCATTGATATCCGCTTCGATAAAATCAATTTTATACTGCAAACATTTCATACGCAATGCTTCCTTATAAGCGCTCATTTTTTCGAGATATGATTGCTTGACAAGATCTGATTGCAACCTGACTTCTTCTCCGGTCTCCATATCTACGAAAAGATACGGTCTGTTATCAAATTCGAATTCAAGCTCATGTTTTTTATCTGTGACATGAAAAAGTACTACTTCATGCTTGGCATATTTCAGATGCTGTAATGCAGAAAAAAGTTCTTCCTGACCTTCACTGCTATCAAACATATCGCTAAAAATGATAATCAGCGATCTACGATGGATGCTTTCAGCCAATTGGTGTAATGCCATGGCTGCATTGGTTTTACGCTGTGAAGGGAAGTCCGTAATCAGCTTTTCAAGATACGTCAGAAGTAACCTATAGTGCGCAGTAGAGGATCGACTTTTGGTATGTATACGCACATGATCGTCAAAGACACTGAGACCGAAAGCGTCTCTTTGCTTGAGCAATAAATTCATTATGGAAGCTGCTGCCAAAGCTGAAAACTGAAGTTTATTAAAATTTTGAACTTTGTCAATGGGGTAGTACATGGATGATGATCCATCTACTACAATATGACACCGTAGATTTGTCTCCTCTTCAAATTTTTTAACAAACATTTTATCAGATCGGGCAAATACTTTCCAGTCGATATCTTTTGTAGACTCGCCTTCATTGTACAGCCGGTGTTCTGCAAACTCAACGGAAAATCCATGAAACGGACTTTTATGCAGGCCTATAATAAAACCTTCGACAACCTGTTTTGCGAGAAGTTCAAAATTTTCAATCTTTTTCAGATCAAATTGATCAAAATAGGACATATTGAAAAATTAAGTTTCGAAAGTACATAAAAAAACTCCTATTCGGAATACCAAACAGGAGCTTTTAACTAAAATCATTTAAATCTATAAATGTGGGGTAATTTTTGACTCCAGATTTGCTTTGGTAGTAACGCCAACTTGTTTGTCTACTACCTCACCATCTTTAAGTATTAAGATTGTAGGTATGCTTCTGATACCATATTTCATGGATATTTCCGGATTTTCATCTACGTTTACTTTGCCAATAATTGCTTTACCATCGTATTGTGCTGAAAGCTCATCTATGATTGGCCCAATGAGTCTGCAGGGCCCACACCATTCTGCCCAGAAATCCACTACGGCAACACCACCCTTAAGAGCTGTTTCACCAAAGTTATTATCTGTAAATTGAAATGCCATTATTATTACATTTATTGTGTTAAAAATTCTATCAGCATGTATAACGCTTGCAGGTTCGTTTTGGTTGAAAAATAATTAAAAAATCTACAACTCTCCAGATTTTTGTAAATCCATCTCAATATGCAGGTTAATTGAAGAATGAAAAATATAACAAATGATTAAAATATTTAATGTATTTTTGAATCTTGGAAACAATAAAAATCTTTATTTTTCGTTGTCATCTTTTATAAAACAGCACTAAAAGCGATTATTATATGTCCGGTACCTTGGCATTAGAAGATAAAAACAGAAAAAATGGAATGCGTATTTCTATCGCAGTCCATTTACTGCTACTACTTATTGCATTTATTTACGTTTTACCTCAGGTAGATAAAGAAGCTTTGGAAGATAAACCTCCTTATGCTGTAAAAGTTGATTTTACTTTTGAGGAAAGTTCGATGAGTACCTATGCCCATGATGATGAAGGTGCACAGCGTGCAGCAAATGAAGATCCTATGCCTCAGGAAAGTGAAAAAGTAGATGATGAGGTTGCTAACCCGCAGCAGGAAGCTGTTCAAGAACAACCTCAGCCTACGGATCCTGTTGCTGCTTCTACTACGACCACAGAAGATGAAAGTCCTGTTGAGGTTAAGGAAGAACCTCGAAGGAGATTTGAAGTGCCCGATTTTTTTAAGCCTAAAGCCGAAGAGCCTGCTCCGGTAAAGCCGGAAAAAACTACACCTGCACCACCTCCGGCGCCTACACCGGCACCAGTTTCAACGTCACCTTCAACCAGTAGCAATGCTAATGGAAGTGGCACCTCAAACGCTAAAGGATCTGTTCAAGATGGAAATGGTACTGGAAAAGGTAGTCAAGGAACGGGAGATGGAAAAACAAAGGGAAATGATGGTGATGAGGGCATGGGGAATTCTTCAAGTGGCACCGGAGAGTATGACGGTTCCGGAGATGGTGTGTTTGGAAGAAAAGTGATTTACAGGGACACGCGCGCTGCAGCTAGCGCCTCCAAACTAGCCGGCACGGTGGCTGTAAAAATCTGTGTAGATCGCGGAGGTATTGTAACGTATACTGAAATTATCGAGGAAGAATCCAATCTTCGCGATAGGAGGAGTCTTATCAATTTTATGAAGGCAGCAAGAAAATACAAGGTTCAGCCAGACTCAAAGGCGCCAAAAGAGCAATGTGGTAAACTGATATTTGTCAATAAGCCAAGAGAATAATATTTTCGATAAAAGTTTTGAAAATTGACAAGCAATAAGGCAGATTATTGGGATTTGCGCTATCAACAACATGATAGTCCATGGACGTTGGATATACCTTCACCTCCCCTGACTACATTCGTGAAGGAAATGGACAGATCCATACGTATACTAGTGCCTGGAGCAGGGTGCAGTCCTGATATCAAATTTCTTAGTGAGTCGGGATTTACGGATGTAACGGTTTGCGATATTTCACAAACGGCGGTTAACAGGTTGGCGGAAATGTTCACAGACAACATAAACGTTAAGTTCATTTGTAACGATTTTTTTGAAATCGATGGTAACTATGATTTAATTCTTGAACAAACATTTTTTTGCGCCCTTGATCCCGTCTACAGAATACAGTACATTGATAAAATGTACGAACTACTCTCTGAAAACGGAATCTTGGCAGGAGTACTTTTTAACAGGCATTTTGATCAATCTGGACCTCCTTTCGGGGGTAACCTTGAGGAATATATTCCGCTTTTTTCCAGAAAATTGCATATTATAAAAATGGAAATGTGTTATAACTCTATCAGTCCAAGAGAAAATACAGAGTTGTTTTTTATTTGTAAAAAATAAATATTTAATATAAATTTTAACACATTTTATTTGTCTTTGCTGAAAAGGAATGATAAATTGCGCTCCCGACAAAAGAAATCGGGTGTAGTGATAGACATTTTTTTAATTCCAAAAACACTATTCGGACCATCTTAAAGGCACGAATTTTGTACTGAATCCCAATAAAAATTTATACGTGTTTAATTTTTTAAGAGATTTAAGAGGTAAGTCTGTGTCTGTTTTTTTAGTGTATGGCTGGTATGCATTACTTACTTTTTGTATAATAGCTCTTTTTCAAAACAAAACACAGATTTTAAATTTACTCAGCCTTCCATTTGCAGAAAAGACAGAGGAATGTCCTGCGCCAGTTGTATTCGGATTTTCGCTGGATACTGTACATATTGAACCAAACATCATAAAGAAGAATCAGATACTTGGTGAAATATTTGCTACAGCCGGTTTAACCCGCCAAATGATAAGAATACTCGAAAATAAAGCTATAGAGGTATTTAGTCCAAGAAATATTCAAACTGGAAAAAATTATCATGTCATTAAGAAAAGTGAATGTGACGAGCAACCAATTGCCATAGTTTATGAACATGATAAATCAAAATATGTGCTTTATGATTTACGTGGTGATGGTGATGTCAAACTTGTTGAAAAACCAGTAGAGGTAAAGGTAGAAAATGCTTATGGGAAAATTGAATCATCTTTATGGCAGGCGCTTGATGCGCAGGAAGTCAATCCGGCAATTATAGATCTTATGGAAGTCGCACTCTCTTCTTCTGTGGATTTTTACCATGTTCAAAAGGGTGACGAGTTTAAATTGATATATGAAAATAAATATATTGAGGGGGAACCATTTGGTGTAGGGAAATTGATAGCAGCTTGGTACAAGAACGCTCAGGGAGAGCATTATTCTATCCGTTATGCCACCAAAGAAAAAACTGGATATTATGATCAAGAGGGAAGACCCGCTACCAAATCATTCTTAAAATCACCGGTCAAATTTTCGCGCATTTCTTCCAGGTACAACCTTCGGCGATTTCACCCCATCAAGGGAAGAAGAATTCCTCACCTGGGCACAGACTACGCTGCACCCCATGGCACACCCATCAGATCCGTTGCCGATGGCGTGGTCTCAGCAGCATCCTATACAAGTAACAATGGAAATTTTGTAAAAATCAGGCATGATAAGGTTTTTGAGACTCAATATCTTCATATGTCCAGATTTGCAAAAGGTATAAGGCCAGGAACCAGGGTGTCTCAAGGACAAACCATAGGATATGTTGGTTCGACAGGCTTAGCAACGGGGCCACATGTGTGTTACAGATTCTGGAAAAATGGAAGGCAGGTAAATCACCTCACAGCAAAAATGCCTCCGGCAGATCCTATGAGTAAAGAAGAATTGCCTGCATATTTTGAGTACAGAGATCAGATGCAGGTAAAGCTAGACGCTATAGGAAGCAAGCAGAGAAAGTCTGAAAACGCTGGAGTAGTCAGTTCTGCAATCAAGCCCTGATACACTAAATCTGTTAGCGATTTGTAATTCACAGGATTTTTTTCTACATTTGCGCCCGAATTTAAGGCTCCATAGTTCAACTGGATAGAATATCAGATTTCGGCTCTGAGGGTTGGGGGTTCGAATCCTCCTGGGGTCACCAAAGCGGAATGATCAACTTTCATTCCGCTTTTTTTATATAAAGTTTAATTTTTTAAAACTTGGTAAACTCTAGTTTACATGTAGAAAAAAAACTAAATAAGCCCAATTTGCGTTGGTAAATAAAACACGATATTGAACGATAAATTTTTACATATTAAAGTTGTCTATGAAGACAATCATCTAATAGCAGTCTGCAAGCCTTCTGGTATTTTAGTGCACAGTGACGAAACAGGTGATTATACGCTCGCTGATTGGGTAAAGAATTATATTAAAAAAAGATATAATAAGCCTGGAGACGTATTTCTTGGAGTAATTCACAGAATAGATCGTCCGGTAAGTGGCGTAGTGCTTTTTGCAAGAACATCTAAAGCGCTGACCAGAATGAACGAAATGATGAAGGAGCGTAAAATTGAAAAAACATATTACGCTTTGGTATACCCAAGACCCGAGGAATTTGAAGGTAAACTTGTTCATTACATTGCTAAATCAGAAGACAAAAATAAAGTAAAGGCCTTTGCCTCTCCCAAAAAAGACACTAAGGAGGCTATACTGACATATGCGCTCCAGGGGGAGCTTGATGGTAAGGTGTGGCTTGAGGTTCGTCCATTAACCGGTAGACCTCATCAGATCAGAGCTCAGCTTTCTAAAATAGGCTGTCCAATCATTGGAGATCTTAAATATGGTGCGGGTTATCCTCTAACCGATCAGTCCATTGCCCTGCATTGCGCTTCCATGACTTTTTTTCACCCTGTAAAGCAGGAAAAGGTGGCGATTCACTGCAATCCTCCCGGAAAATTTCCATGGAATACTTTTGATTATCCGGAAAATTACTAGGCAACTTTTTTTATAGCCTGGGTTAAATAATTCTATTGAAAAATCAATAACTGCCGTTATGTTTGGAATCAAAATGACGACAGAATACACAAAGAATATCGTCAACTAATTCGCCCTGCCGCTTCAACAAGATACAATATTATATGCTGTAATAGTCTATGAAAATTTATGCTATTGGATAGGCGATTTCTTTTTAGGTGAATTAAAAAATCTAAATTTCACATATCTCCTTTTGTTGAAGGTAAAATAAAAAATTGTAAAAATTGTGTTATCTTTGCACCCGGAGGGCCATACGGCCAGCTCCTTCTGAACTCCCCCAGGGTAGAAATGCAGCAAGGGTAGGAGGTTGAGCGGCTCGGTGTGGTCCCTCTTTTTGCTCTCCAAATTTTCCAGTCAAATTTTTGTCGATGAAGTTTTTTCTTGATACCGCAAATATAGATCAGATTAAAGAAGCCATGGATCTTGGCATTTTGGATGGTGTTACAACAAATCCGTCGCTTATGGCAAAGGAGGGGATTACGGGAGAAAAAAATATTCGCGAGCATTACGTGAAAATTTGTAAAATTGCAGAGGGCGGGGATGTAAGCGCAGAAGTGATATCTACGTCTTTTGCTGAAATGATAGAAGAAGGGAAAAGACTTTCTGATTTGGCGGATAACATTGTTGTCAAGGTTCCAATGACTAAGGATGGCATCAAAGCTATAGTTTGGTTTACGGAGCATGATATCAAAACCAACTGTACGCTTGTTTTTTCTGCCGGTCAAGCCATACTTGCTGCAAAGGCAGGAGCAACGTATCTTTCACCGTTTGTGGGTAGGGTCGACGATATTACTTGGGATGGTATTAAGCTTATTGAGGAAATAGCATCTATATATTCAATGCAAGGATATATGACTGAGATACTGGCTGCTTCCATACGTACACCTCTTCATATTGTTCAGGCAGCTAAAGCTGGTGCAGATGTTGTAACTTGTCCGCTTTCATCCATATTGGGGCTCTTAAATCACCCGCTTACAGACATTGGCTTGGCAAAGTTTCTGGAAGACCATAAAAAAGCAGGAAATTAATACACTTATTTTTGGTGTGATTTTCCAAATTTACCCACCATATTTTAAATCGGTGTAGCCTTCTAAGCGCAGTTCACTGTTAAATTTGCCGTTAATTACGTATTCTTGAACACATTTATTTTACAATATATTGTTCAATATATTAAAAATAGTTGTAACTTGTTTGCAATTGATAATTATGGATATAAGTCAAAAAATTGCTGATTTTATAGGTTATTTACAGGTAGAGAAAAAATATGCAATTCACACGTGTATATCTTATGATAATGATTTGAGGCAATTTGCTGATTTTCTTGTACTTCAAACCGGGATTCAGGATATAGAGCTTATTAAACATACGCATGTTCGCACCTGGATGGTGCATATGATGGGAGAAGGAATATCACCGGTTACTGTAAATCGTAAAATTTCTGCGTTAAGGACATTTTTTCATTGGCTGATTAAAAGGAAGCAACTACAAGCTAATCCAATGTCAAAAGTATTGTCTCCAAAGAAGCCACGGAGACTTCCTGTCTTTGTACAGGAGCAACAAGCGGATCGATTACTTGAACCAGAAATCATGGTAGAGGGTCGTAAATTTGTGCAGGTTAGGGATTTGTTTATCGTAGAAACGCTTTATGCAACGGGAATTCGACGGGCAGAAATGAGGACGCTGAAAATAGGTGATATCGATATGTACAAGCGGGAGATTCGCGTTACAGGAAAAGGGAATAAAGTTAGAATAGTCCCTGTAACAGAAGATTGGATAGATCATTTAGAAAAATATCTTCAACATAGAGGAGAGGTGTTGCGGGAGCGAAGTATTCAACATGATACAGTTTTTATTTCTCATACAGGCAGGCCTGTGTATGATAAACTAATTTACCAGATTGTCAGGGAAAAATTATCGACATTGACTACATTGCAAAAGCGCAGTCCGCACACACTTAGGCATAGCTTTGCAACGCACATGCTTAATGCAGGAGCGGATTTAAATGCCATAAAAGAGTTGTTGGGCCATGCCAGTCTTGCTGCAACTCAGGTCTACACACATAATTCCATAGCTAAATTGAAGGATGTTTACAGCAAAACGCATCCCAGGTCAAAGCTTTGATAAAATAGTAATTAACGACAACTTCGGGTAAAGGAAATTTGTTTATATTGTAATCTGAATACATGATTATATTAATCTAAAAAATATTGCGATATGTTACCCATTTCATTTCAAGCTATTCATTTTAGTGCAGATCACAAGCTTAGAGAATATATGCAGGAAAAGCTTAATAAGCTGGACAAATTCCATCCGAAAGTATTGGATGTTCAGGTGTTTTTGAAACTCGAAAATGCAGGACAGATAAAAGATAAAATTGTAGAACTAAAGGTGGCTGTTCCAGGACAAACGCTGTTGGTTACAGAGAAAGATAAAAAATTTGAGAGTGCATTTGATGTCGCATTGGAAACTTTAAAGCGGCAGTTGAAAAAATCAAATGATATGAGTAAAGAGCACAGGTAGGAGGTATGCAAAGACTGGTTAGTCCGTGTTAAATCATAAATCTTTGTTACTTAGCAGGGTATATTAAGAAGTACCTGTTCTAATATTAAATAAAAAAGTAAAAAATTATTTTGAATATCACAAAAAAGTGTTATTTTTGCAGCGCTTTTGGAAAAAGTTCCTTTGGCAATTTGAAAATTGGACACAAACCGCCAGTGTAGCTCAGTTGGCCAGAGCAGCTGATTTGTAATCAGCGGGTCGGGGGTTCGAATCCCTCCACTGGCTCTTTAAAGTAATCAGGGGATGCGCCGAAGTTGGAGAGACGGGGCAGACTGTAAATCTGTTGGCTACGCCTGAATAGGTTCGAATCCTATCATCCCCACGGTTTCTTTGTGTATGATAAGCGGAAGTAGCTCAGTTGGTAGAGCATCAGCCTTCCAAGCTGAGGGTCGCGAGTTCGAGTCTCGTCTTCCGCTCCAATTTTAAAGCCCGGAGCTATTAAAATTAGCAGCCAATGTAGCTCAGGGGTAGAGCACTTCCATGGTAAGGAAGGGGTCGGGGGTTCAATTCCCTTCATTGGCTCAGTGGTATTTTTTATTACTAATTCATTTAAATCAGAAAATTTTTACTGATGGCTAAAGAAACATTTGTTAGAACCAAACCGCACGTAAACATCGGAACAATTGGTCACGTTGACCACGGTAAGACTACACTTACTGCTGCGATTACTTACGTGCTTTCCGAAAAAGGATTTGCAGAAAAAAAGGATTATGATTCAATCGACGCTGCACCTGAGGAAAAAGAAAGAGGTATTACCATTAATACTGCACACGTAGAGTATGAAACTGAAAACAGACATTATGCTCACGTAGACTGTCCTGGTCACGCCGACTATGTAAAGAACATGGTAACGGGTGCTGCTCAGATGGACGGCGCTATTCTCGTTTGTGCTGCGACAGATGGTCCAATGCCACAAACAAGAGAGCACATTCTTCTTGCAAGACAGGTAGGTGTACCAAAGATTGTTGTTTTCATGAACAAAGTGGATCTTGTTGATGATCCAGAAATGTTGGAACTTGTAGAGATGGAACTTCGTGAACTTCTTGATCAATATGAGTTCGACGGAGACAACTCTTCCATTATCAAAGGTTCTGCATTGAAGGCATTAGAAGGAGATGCAAACGCAAAGCAGCAAATTCTTGATCTTATGGCAGCTGTGGATAAGGATATTCCAGAGCCGGTAAGAGATGTAGATAAGCCTTTCCTTATGCCTATTGAAGATGTATTTTCTATCACAGGTAGAGGTACTGTAGCTACAGGTAGAATTGAAAGAGGTGTTATCAATACGGGTGATCCTGTTGAGATCGTTGGTATGATGAAGCCAGGTGAGAAGCCATTGACTTCAACTGTAACAGGAGTAGAAATGTTCCGTAAGATTTTGGACAGAGGTGAAGCTGGTGACAATGCGGGTATCCTTTTGAGAGGTATTGAAAAAGATGCTATCAGAAGAGGTATGGTTATTATCAAACCAGCTTCTGTGAAGCCACACGCTCACTTCAAGTGCGAAATATATGTACTTGGTAAGGACGAAGGTGGTAGACATACGCCTTTCTTCAACGGTTACAGACCTCAGTTTTACTTTAGAACAACTGACGTAACTGGAGATGTAAACCTTCCTGCTGGTGTTGAGATGGTTATGCCTGGTGATAACGTATCACTTGAGGTTAAACTTATCAGCCCAATTGCGATGGAGAAAGGTCTTCGATTCGCTATCAGAGAGGGTGGTAGAACTGTAGGTGCCGGTCAGGTAACTGAAATTCTAGATTAATCCTTATATTGAAATATAACCAGATGTGAAAATTAAGCATTCGAAAGAGTGCTTAATTTTTCACATTTATTTATAATTCCTGAAGGGGAGTAGCTCAATTGGTAGAGTGGCGGTCTCCAAAACCGTAGGTCGCAGGTTCGAGCCCTGTCTCCCCTGCAAATAAAATTTAAAGAAAATGAACAATATCAGATTATATTTAAAAGAAAGTTATGATGAATTGATTCATCACGTTACATGGCCGACCTGGAGTGATTTGTTTAGCAGCACCAGATTAGTTATTGTTTCAGCAGTTATCATAGCAATCGTAATCTCTTTGTTCGATTTTCTATCAAAATCACTGACTACAAATATTTATAGTCTTTAAAAAAAGAAATCGCAGATGTCTGAAGATAAAAAATGGTATTCTCTGCGCGTTGTCAGTGGTAAAGAAAAAAGTATCAAAGAACGCATAGAACTGGAGGTTCAAAGGAACAACTGGTCTGATGTCGTTACACAAATTTTGGTGCCTTCCGAAAAAGTATATAAAATTCGAAATGGTAAGAAAGTTATTTTGGAAAGAAATATACTTCCAGGATATATATTAGTTGAGGCATTGACTTCAAAATTTACACCCGAAATGGTTCAGGCTATTTCAAATGTTACCAATGTAATTCATTTTCTGGGTAAGAATAATCCAATTCCAATGACGCAGGCGGAGGCCAATAGAATGCTCGGAAAGGTGGATGAATCTCAGGAAACTACTGCTTCGATGATAGAACCTTTTATTGTGGGAGAAACGATTAAAATAATCGATGGACCTTTCAATGATTTCGTGGGTGATGTGAAAGAGGTTAATGAAGAGAAAAAGAAGTTGAAGGTAATTGTAAAGATTTTCGGTCGTGGTACAGAAGTTGAACTCAATTACATGCAAGTTGAAAAGCAATCTTAATAATTAGGGTTTATCCCAAAATGTACAATTAATAAACTTAATAATGGCAAAGGAAATTCAAACTTACGTAAAGCTTCAGGTAAAAGGTGGTCAGGCAAATCCAGCACCACCAGTTGGTCCTGCTTTGGGTTCAAAGGGTTTGAACATTATGGAATTCTGCAAGCGATTTAATGCAGAAACCCAGGATGCACAGGGTAAATTGCTACCTGTAGTAATTACGGTGTATACTGACAAATCGTTTGATTTCGTTATCAAAACTCCTCCGGCGGCTATACAGCTTATGGAACTAGCTAAAATCAAAAGCGGTTCTGCGCAGCCAAATCGTAATAAGGTCGGTAGTGTAAGCTGGGATCAGATCAAGGGAATTGCAGAAAACAAAATGAAGGACTTAAATGCCTTCACCCTAGATTCAGCCATGAAGATGGTTGCAGGAACTGCCCGAAGTATGGGAATCACCGTAACGGGTGATGCTCCATGGTCTTCTGAGAATTAATTTTTTAACCAAGGGAGTTATTGTGAAACAATAACGTTTGTACCTTAAAATATTTTGTAATGGCAAAAGTTAGTAAGAAAAGACAGGCTGCCAATGCTAAAGTAGATAGTAATAAACAATATGGTCTGCGTGAAGCAATGGTACTTGTAAAAGAGGTTAATACCACAAAATTTGATGCATCTGTTGATTTACATATTCGATTAGGTGTTGATCCACGAAAAGCCGATCAGGCAATTAGGGGTACCGTTTCGCTTCCCCATGGTACCGGTAAAGTAAAAAGAGTTCTAGTCTTATGTACTCCAGATAAAGAGGCAGAAGCAAAAGCTGCAGGTGCTGATTATGTCGGTCTTGATGAATATATTACCAAAATTGGTCAAGGTTGGACAGATGTGGATGTAATCATTGCTGTGCCAAGTGTAATGGCGAAAATTGGTCAGATTGGTAGAATTTTAGGCCCTAGAGGTTTGATGCCTAACCCTAAAACTGGTACGGTAACCCTAAATGTTGGTGATGCCGTAAAGGACGTTAAGGAGGGTAAGATATCTTTCAGGGTTGATAAGTATGGAATTATTCATTCGCCAATAGGGAGAGTTTCCTTTACACCTGAGAAACTTGCAGATAACGCTGCTGAATTGCTTTCTACACTGGAAAGAATGAAGCCTTCTACGGCTAAGGGTACCTACATGAAAAGTATCAGCGTAGCTTCGACGATGAGTCCGGGTATTGCTATTGATACAAAAACTATTAAATAAGCCTAAATTCACGGATCATGACACGAACAGATAAAGGAACACTTATAAACGAACTAAAAGAAAAATTTGAGAATAATTCTTTCTTTTATGTAACAGATTCGTCCTCATTAACAGTAGAAAAAATAAATGCTCTTAGGAGAATTTGTTTTGAAAAAGGTATTGATGTTAAGGTGGTAAAAAACACTTTGGCTATCAAGGCCATGGAACAAGTGGATGAATCAAAGAATCTTAAAGAGGTATTTGGCGCATTTAAAGGTCAGAGTACCATTTTGTTTTCAGATAATGGTAAATTACCAGCAACAATCATCAAGGAATTTAGAGGCAAAAATGAAAAACCTTCACTAAAGGCTGCTTATATTGACTCTGACATTTATTTTGGTGATGACCAGCTGGAATTATTGTTAAAACTGAAAACCAAAAACGAGCTTATTGGAGAAATCATTGGATTATTACAGTCGCCTGCCCAAAATGTGGTTTCAGCGCTTAATTCCGGTGGCGGTAAACTTGCAGGAATTCTTAAAACCCTGGAAAATAGAGCTCAATAATAGTTACGGCTTCCAAGACAACGCATTATAAAAATTATTATTTAAAATTATCTAAAAACAGATAAAATGGCAGATTTAAAAGCATTCGCTGAGCAGTTGGTTAACTTAACAGTTAAAGAAGTAACTGAACTAGCTCAAATTTTAAAAGATGAATATGGTATCGAACCTGCAGCAGCAGCAGTAGCAGTAGCAGCTCCAGCAGCTGGAGGCGGCGCTGGTGGCGGTGAGGCAG